>NZ_JBEPNO010000024.1:0-94762 GCF_040546275.1 Nakamurella sp. UYEF19
CCCGATCAAACTGGCGACGACGGCATCAACAACGAGCCCGGCACTGCCACTATCGGGCCCGAGGACACCAACCTTAAGTGCGACTGTAGTACTAGCCGCAGTAACAGTGTTAGCTGTAGTGTTGGCTCGTGCCAGACCTCGTCGTCGCCGAGCCCGGATCTGCTGCCCCGACTCCGCGTTCGGGCGCCGGATCGCCCTCACCGGACCGCAATTGGTCCCACCATGCGGACGGGTCGCGGGTGCGCAACATCGCCGACATCCTGCGGCGGCGGGCCGTCGCGACGCCGGATGCACCCGCCGTCCTGCAGGGTGATCGGGTCACCACGTACGGCGAGTTGGACGATCGTTCTTCCCGGGTGGCGTGCGCATTGCTCGCCGACGGAGTGGTCGCCGGTGACCGGGTCGCCTACGTGGGGGTCAACGCTCCCCCATTCCTGGAGGTGCTCTACGGAGCGGCCAAGATCGGCGCCATCGCCACTGCGCTCAACAACAGATTGGCCCGGCCCGAACTGCTCGCCATTCTCGCCAACGCCGAGCCGGCCGTTCTGGTGCAGGGTGCTCATGAGCCCGAGATACCGCTCGGGGCAACAGCATCGCTGCGGCGCGTGGTCCGGGCCGACGAGTACGAGACCTGGCTGACCGGGCAACCGGCTGACGATCCTGGGGTGGAACCGGATCCGCAGGACCCGGCCGTCATCTTCTACAGCTCCGGGACGACCGGGCTCCCCAAGGGGATCGTGCTCACCGGCGACAACATGAGCCAGGCGCTTGCCGTGCTCAACCACGACGTCGAGTTCGACGCCACATCGGTCGCGATGGCGCCGATCCCGTTCTTCCACATCTCCGGCTTCGGGATTGCCGTCGTGGCCACCCTCAACGGTTCTGCGTTGCTGTTGGAGACCGAGACCGAACCCCCCGCGTTGGTGAGAATGCTGGTCGCCCGGAAGGTCTCGCACGCAGCAGTGGTGCCCACGCTGGTGCAGCGGCTGGTCAACCTGCCCGTCGCGGCCGTTGCCGACTGGTCCGCACTCAAGTACCTGATCTACGGTTCGGCTCCGATGCCGCTGCCGATCATCCAGCGGGCCACGGCGCTCTTCGGCTGCAAGTTCCTCTCCAGCTACGGACTCACCGAGTCCAACGGCGGCGTCACCTTCCTCGGACCGGAGGACCATTTCCCGGCACCCGGCCGCGAGCAGCAGCTCCGTTCGGTCGGCCGCGTCATGCCGGGCGTGGAGCTCAAAGTAGTCGATCCGTCGACACTGCAGGACGTTCCGGTCGGGTCCCGAGGAGAAGTGCTGATCCGCGGCGGGCACGTGATGCTCGGCTACTGGCAGAACCCGGAGGCCACGGCCGCCGCCGTCATGCCCGACGGATGGTTGCGGACCGGCGACGGCGGCAGTTTCGACGAACTGGGCTACCTCTACCTGCACGACCGGCTGAAGGACATGATCGTCACCGGCGGCGAGAACGTCTTTCCCGCCGAAGTGGAGAGCGCGCTGACGGCGCACCCGGGGGTCGCCGAGATCGCGGTGGTCGGCATCCCCTCGGCCGCGTGGGGCGAGTCGCCGTATGCCGTCGTCGTCCGGGCGCCAGGCCCGGAACTGTCGGAGTCGGAACTGATCGGCTGGGCCCGGGACCGCCTGGCGCACTTCAAGTGTCCGGTCGGCGTCGAGTTCGTGTCGGCGCTTCCGCGCAACGCCAGCGGCAAACTGCTGAAGAACCGCCTGCGCGAGCAGGTCACCCCGCTGCGCCCCCCGCCGCAGACCCCGCCGCGTCCTGCACAGTGATCGCTATAGCGATCGCTGTGCAGGACGCAACGGGGGTTCGGCAGCGGGGTTTCGGCAACGGGGGGTTCGGCAGCGGGGGTCAGGGCCAGTAGGGGGCGCGGAGTTGCCGCTTGAGCACCTTGCCGGACGGGTTGCGGGGCAGGGCTTCGACGAACTCGACGGTGGTGGGGCATTTGAAGTGGGCCATCTTCTCCCGGGAGAACCTGATGACCTCCTCGGGATCGGGATGCGCGCCGCGGCTCACCACGAAGGCCATCGGTGTCTCGCCCCACCGCTCCGACGGCACCCCCACGACGGCCACCTCGAGGACGCCGGGGAAGGCCGCCAGCACACTCTCCACCTCGGCCGGGTAGACGTTCTCGCCGCCGGTGATGATCATGTCCTTCAACCGGTCACGGATGAACAGGAATCCGTCGTCGTCCAGCAAGCCCATGTCGCCGGTGCGGAAGAAGCCGTCGGCGGTGAATGCATCAGCGGTGGCCTGCGGGTTGCGCCAGTAGCCCGGTGTCAGACTGCCTCCGCGGACAAGGATCTCGCCTGTGGAACCGCTCAGTAGACGCTCACCCGTTGCGGTGTCGGCGATCTCGATCTCGATCCCGGCGATCGCCCGGCCGGCGGAGCGCAGCCGACTGAGGTCGCCATCCGGCCGGTGCTGGGCCGGACCGAGAAGGGTGGTGGTGCCCATGGTCTCGCTCAGTCCGTACGACTGGAAGAGATCCGCCCCGAAGGTCCGGACGGACGCCGCCAGCAACGGCTCGGAAATCGGTGACCCGCCGTACACCACCTGGCGGAGCGCGGAGAAGTCCGCCGCACTGGCGCGGGCCGACCCGGTCAGCACCTGCATGACGGCCGGCACCATCGCGGTGTGGGTGGCGGAATGGCTGATCAGCGCTTCGAGCATCGAGTCGGCGGTCGGCTCCCTGGACTGGATGATCCGGCCGCCCTTGGCCAGCGTGATGAGCGCCCAGCCACCCCCGGCGACGTGGTAGTACGGCACGGGAACCAGGCTGCGAGAGGATGAATCGACGTCGAAGTTGGAGCCGAAGGCGTCCACTGACCACAGCTGCTGTTCGGCACTGACCAGGACACCCTTGGGGCGGCCGGTCGTGCCCGAGCTGTAGATCAGCTCGATCAGCTCGGCGCCGACGGCGTCCCGACCCGGATCGGTGCCGGGCGCGGCGGCCAGCCAGTCCTGGTAGTCGATCGCACCCGGTACCGCCCCCTGCGCATCGATGACGACGAAGGGGCGGCCGTCGGGGCGGATCAGCGGTGCGAAGGCAGCGCCCGCAATGATGACGGTCACCTCGGCATCGGCCAGCGACCACGCGAGCTCGTCCGCGCCGAGCCGGAAATTGAGCGGCACCAGAATGGCGCCGGCCTTCAATGCACCGAGAAACGTTTCCCAGTACTCGGTTCCGTTCCGGTCGACGAAGCCCACCCGGTCGCCACGCCGGACGCCGGACGCGATGAGCGCGTTGGCGGCCCGATTCGAGGCGCTCTCGAGTTCGCCGAAGGTGGCGGCCCGGCCGTCGCCGGTGATGGCGACGGCCGACGGGTCGATCCGGCTCCCGTCCCGGACCAGCTGTGCAACGGACATGGCGCCTTCCAGTGCTCGAACCGGGTGGGTCAGACGAGCCGGAAGGTAATCCCGGCGAGGCCCGGATCGGCAGCCGCCGAGGAGGCCGTACGCAGCACGACGGTCCAGTCGGCGCTCGGGCCGCCGGGAACGAACCGGACGTAGGCGACACTCAGGTCGACAAGATCGGACTCGACCGGATCACCGAGGTCCATCAGCCTGTGCCACAACAGGTTCATCGCTGCCGGGTCGGCCACCGGTACCTCGACACCGAGGATCTCGTCGATGGCAGCCCCCGGTTCGGGACCGGGGTTGATGTCGTCCCAGAACCACTCCGCCGGATCGGCGATCCCGTCGATCTCCAGTACCAAGCCGACATCCTTGGGGTGCAGCTGGAGGATGACCTTGCCGAAGGCCAGTTCGTCGATCGGCACCCGGACCCCGAGCTCGGCAGCCCGGGCGCGGACACCCGCGGGATCGGGATGCTGGACCGAGAGCACGAATCCGCCGCGGCCACCGATCTTGCCCAGCCACTTCCCGACCGGTCCCTGCTCCTCGGTCGATCCGACGATCTCCAGGTACCGCTCCGCCGAGACGGGGAGGGTGGCGTCGGCCAGTGAGATCTTCTTCAGCTCCGGGTCGGCGAACCCCTCCCCCAACCCGAAAGCCGTTCGTACCGCTGTGGTGTCGGCGTAGTGCTCGGTGGTGGCGATGACCACCTGGCGCAACTTGGCCCAGCTGTGGGCAGTCTCGGTCATGTGCTCTCCCGCGTCATCGGTGGAGACTCAGAGGTCCAGGGCAGAGGCAGGGTGGTCGTGTTCGCGCCAGTCGGGGATCATCGAGCCGGGCGCCCAGGTGGCGTGCGTACCACTGGAAACCCGTTCGGGCAGTTGTACTCTCGCCAGTGGGCCGGCCGCGAGGTTGCGGGCGTCGAAGACGAGGCACTCGGAGACGTCGTGGTTCATGTCGGAGACGATGGTGATCAGATATCCGTCGTCCTCGCCGGTGGAACCCAGGCGCGGAGCCATGGCCGTCTCGCTGCCGAAGACGCCCTCGCCGAACAGGTACTTCTCCTCGATGCCGGTATCGGCGTCGTGCTTCACCAGGCCGTTGAACAGGAACCAACCTGGCTTGGTGGTCGCCGAGTAGCTGTACCGATGACGGAGGCCGGCATGCTGCTGGTTGATCATGCCGAACTCGCTCTTGGTGTCGGACAGCGGTTCCTCCTTGCTGAGCCCGGTCACCATGTTCAGGCGCCACCGGTGCAGTTGCGGCCCCATCAGCTCGTTGTCGAGGAAGCGGAACATCCGCTGGTACAGCGTTCCGTTGCCGGCCGGCGGTTCCGGGTCCTGCTGGAAGTAGCCGTCCAGCACGATCTCGTCGCCGTCCTCATAGGCGTTGACCCAGTGCAGGACGTACGTCGGGTCCGCCTCGAACCACTTGATGTCAGACGTCTGGCCGCGCCGCGGGATCACCGCGAGGCGGGTCGGGATGTCCGGGTGGAAGCGCGCCGCGTACTTGCCCTTCGCCAGCGCACCGGGCGACCAGAACAACGGCATGTCGTTCAGGATGGCGTAGTTCTCGGTGAAGGCCATGTCGTGCGGCAGCCGTGGCCCCGGCAGCGGCACCTCGATGTAGTGCACCAGGTTGTCCTTCGCGTCGACGACGCCGTAGTGCATGTACGGGGCGTCGGTGCCGTAGTTGAAGAACAGCAGCTCGCCGGTGCGCTCGTCCAGCTTGGGATGCGCGGAAACGCCGACTTCACTGGGGAACTGGCCGTTCCAGCTGGCCTTGCCCAGCGTTTCGAGTGTCGTCGGGTTCAGCCGGTAGAGGTCGCCGCACTGGTAGAAGCTGGTCAGCGCGACGCCGTTGTGCATCACCACGTCGGTGCTCGAGGCGTCCTTCATCCGGCCGCGTGCACCCCACCCGGTCTGGGTCGGCGATTTGGCCGGATCCTCGGCCAGTCCGGCCCACAGCGGCCGGCCGGACTCCTGCTCGGCCCTGAACCCGTCGGTCTGCACGAAACGGTTGCGGTAGAACGCTTTTCCGTCGCGGAACCCGACGACGTGGACCATGCCGTCGCCGTCGAAGGGGTGGTAGATCTCCATCGCCGGGTGCACGGGATTCTCGGTGTTGCGCAGGTAGGTGCCGTCAAGGTCGGCCGGGATCTCCCCGATCACCGCCAGGTCGTCGGCCTTGCGCTCGACAGTCTGCGGGCGCCACGGTCCGGTCCGGTAGGGATGGTCGTCATCGGCCGGCAGCGTGGTCAGCGCGCGACCGAGAATCTCGATATCCATGTCGAATCCTCACTTCTCGAATGAAACAGCTGCGTGGAACAGGCAACAGCGAGCGACGACGTCCAGGAGTCACCCGTCGTGAAACGCGGCTCAGGCACCGGCCCCGACGACGAAACTTGCACACGTCGTCGTACTGCCACCGATGTTGAGCGTCGCCACCGTCTTCGCACCGGGGACCTGGTAGGCGCCGGCCTGGTCGGTGACCTGCTTGTAGGCATCCAGCACCATCCGGACGCCGGTGGCGCCGACCGGATGTCCGCCGCCGATCAGTCCACCGCTGGGATTCACCGGGATCCGGCCATCGATCTCGAGATCGCCGCTGTCGACGGCCTTCCAGCTGTCGCCCGGCCCGGTGATGCCGAAGTGATCGATGGCGGCGTACTCGCTCATCGAGAAGCAGTCGTGAGTCTCGATGGCGTCGAGCTGGTCGACGTCGGCGATCCCCGCCCTGGCGAACGCATCGGTGATGGTGCCCCGCAGGTGCGGCAACACGTACTCGTCCTCCCTCGACCGATCGAGCTTCTGCTGCAACGGGAGTCCGACAGTCCGATGGCCCCAGCCCAGGATCTGCGCCTTCGGCCGTGCGCTGACGTCGGGATGGGCGGCCAGATAACGGTCAGAGACCACCACGATGCCCGCGGCGCCGTCGGTCATGGCGCTGCAGTCGGTACGCCGGACGCGGCCCTCGACGCTCGGGTTCACGACGTCGTCGTCGGTGAAGCTCTCGGCCGTGTACTTCCAGTCGCGGGTCTGGGCGTTCGGATTCACCTTGGCGTTGCGCACGTTCAGCTCGGCGATCGCGTGCACGTACCGGTCGTCGAGGCCGTAGCGGCGGTCGTACTCGTCCGCCAACCTGTCGAACATGTACGGCCACATGAAGGTCGCATCATGGCCCTCGTGGCCGATCCAGGCCGCTGCTCCGAGATGCTGCGCGCCCAGATCGCCGCCCACCGTCTTCTCGATCTCGGCGCCCAGGACCAGCGCGACGTCGTACCGACCGGCCTCGATCTCCGCCATCGCGGCCATCAGCGCCATCGACCCGGAGGCGCAGGCCGCCTCGTGACGGACGGCCGGGACGCCCCACAGGGCCGGCTCCACGGTAGCGGGCATCCCGCCCAGCTGGCCCTGCCCGGTGAACAGTTGCCCGAAGGCATTCCCGACGTGCACCACCTGGACGTCGGCCGGAGAGATTGCTGCGGCCCCGAGGGTGCCGTGGACGGCCTGCGCGAAGAGCTCGGCGAAGTCCACCCCGTCGCGGACGGTGTTCCGGGCGAAATCGGTCTGGTGTCCACCGATGACCCAGCTCGAACTGACACCCATCGGCTACCCCTTTGTTTGCCTGCTTCGGTTGATTCATTACTACAACAAACAGTGCTGCTCGTCAATGACGCCGACCGACGTGGACCGTACTAACGCCACCGGTCCCGAACTCCGCCGACCCCTTGTGATTCCAGCGGGCAGGTACTACAACTGGCAGAGTGACCATGCAATCGACAACGCGGTCGGATGTGCTCGTCTTCGACTTCGTCCGCACCCCACGGGCCAAGGGATCCAGTCGCGGTTCCCTCCACCACCTCACGCCCGTGGACGCCCTCGTGCACCTGGAACACGCCCTGGTGGAGCGCACCGGGCTCGATCCGTCCGACGTCGAGGACGTGACCATCGGGAACAGCGCCCAGGTAGGTGATCAGGGTGCGAACATCGCGCGGACGTCGGTGCTGCTGGCCGGGTGGGGGGACGGGGTCCCTGGCGTCACGATCAACCGGTTCTGCGCCTCCGGGGTCGACGCGGTCGGCCAGACCGCGGGCCGGATCCGCGGCGGTGACCTCGATCTGGCCGTGGCCGGTGGCGTGGAGAGCGTGTCCCGGGTGCCGATGTTCTCCGACGGTGGCCCGCTGTGGGCCGATCCCGACGTGGTCCGGCGGATCGGATCCATCCACATGGGTGTCGCGGCGGACCTCAACGCCACCCTCGAGGGTTTCGAGCGGGAACAGCTCGACGCCTACGGGATCGAGACCCAGGACAAGGCGAACAAGGCGTGGGACACCGGCTTCTACGACCACAGCGTGGTCCCGGTGCCGCTCCCTGGTGGTGGGTTCTTCGCGCGCGACGAACTGATCCGCTCCGGCACCACCATGGAATCGCAGGCGGCGCTCGCCCCGGCCTTCGCCGACCTGGGCGCCTCGGGCCAGGACGAACTGGCACTTCTCCGGCATCCCGAGGCCGGCACGATCCGGCACCTGCACACCGTTGGCACCTCACCGGCGCTCGCCGACGCGGCGGCACTGCTGCTGCTCGGGTCCGCCGCGAGCGCGGAGCGGCTCGGGCTGACGCCACGGGCGCGGATCGTGGCCAGCGCGGTCGCCAGCACCGACGCGGTCATCATGCTGACGGCCGGGCAGAGCGCCGTCGAGAAGGTCATCGCCAAGGCCGGTCTCCGTCCGCAGGACATCGACATCTTCGAGTTCGCCGAGGCCTTCGCGGCGGTCTGCCTCCGATTTCGGCGTGACCTCGATGCCGACGCGCAGCGGATGAACCCCAACGGCGGCACCATGGCCATGGGACACGCTTTCGGCGCCACCGGCGCGATCCTGGTCGGGCAGTGCATCGACGAACTCGCGCAGACGGGCGGCCGCTACGGGGTTGCCGCGGTCAGCGGTGCCGCCGGCCTCGGCGTCGCCGTCCTGATCGAGCGGGTCGGGGCATGAACGGTCTGCAGGGCCTCGCCGGCATCGTGACGGGCGGCGGCAAGGGGCTGGGTCGGGCCTTCGCGCTGGCTCTCGCGGCAGCCGGGGCCGGGGTCGTCGTCAACAACCGCAACCGTCAGGTCGACGCGGACGGACTCGGGCCGGCCGACCATGTGGTGCGTGAGATCACCGACGCCGGCGGGGATGCCGTCGCCGAGCACAGCGACGTGGCCGACCCGGACGCAACAGCGGCGATGATCGCAGCGACCATCGACCGGTACGGCCGGCTCGACTTCCTGGTGACCAGTGCGGCCATCAGCGGTCCGGAAATGTTCCACAAGACGAGTGCCGAGCGGTTCGACGCGGTGACCAGGACCAACATCGGCGGGACGGCCCACCTGGCCTCGGCCTGCTCGGCACTGATGCGCCCGGCCGGATTCGGGCGCATCGTGCTGATCGCCTCGACCGCGGGCCTGCACGGTGAACCGACGGCCTCGGCGTACTCGGCCAGCAAGGGGGCCGTCATCGCCCTCGGCCGGGCGATCGCCGTCGAGGGCGCGGCCCGCAACGTGCTGACGAACGTGGTGCTGCCCTACGCCACCACCCAGATGACCGACACCGGCATGAATGCCGACTACCGGTCGCTGATGACGGCCGAATCGGTCGCGCCGGTGGTCACCGCCCTGGTCGACCCGACCAGCACGGTCAACGGACAGGTGCTGGTCTGCGGCGGCGGCGCGCTGCGGGTCGCGGACACGATCGAGTGGGGGTCGGTCGGATTGCCGGGAACGCTGACCCCCGACCAACTTGCCGACCTGATCCGGCAGAGCAGAGCTGGTACCGCCCATAGCTTTCCCACCGCCCAGGAGGCCTTCCTCGACTTCGCCGCCGGTGCCGGATCCCTGGCGGCGGTGCATCTGTGACGCCCCCGACCGGCAGCACCGGATCGGCCGTCACCACGGACACCAGCACCAGCACGATCATCGACGGACCCGCACTCACCACGAGCATCCTCGGATTGCTGGACCCGGAACTGATCGCCGCCGACCGCTTTCTCGGCGCTCGCGGACAGATGACCCTGCCGCGGGTGTTCGGTGGCCTGGTGCTCGGGCAGGCGCTGGTGTCGGCGGGCCGGACGGTGCCGCCGGAGTCCGGCAAGGTGGCGCACTCGCTGCATGCGTACTTCCTCCGCGCCGGCGACCCGGATCTGCCCATCGAGTACCAGGTCGAGCGGGTGCGGGACGGCCGTCGGTTGTCGTGCCGGACGGTGACCGCCTCGCAGAACGGCCGGTCGATCGCCACGGTGATGGCATCGTTCGCCGCCACCACCGGAGGTGTCACCCACCAGATCGAGCCTCCGGAATCGACCCCGGCGCCCCAGGTTCCGACGTTGGCGGAATCGGCCAGACGGTGGGGCGGACTCGGTCCGGCCTGGGGTGGCTTCGAGTCCCTGGAGATCAGGGTCGACCCGCAGCAGGTGGACCGGTCGATCACCGCGGGCCGCGTCGAGGCAACGTCCAGCACCGACCAGGTGTGGCAACGGGTCCCGTGCCCCCTGCCGGAGGACCAACTCATCCACCGGGCCTTCCTGGCCTACGCGAGCGACGTGATGATCCTGGCGGCCGCCCTGGTCCCGCACGGGGTACCCGTGGGCTGCGAGGAGGTCGGCGGACGTCTGCTCTGGGACGGAGTCTCGGTCGATCACGCGATCTGGTTCCACACTCCGGTTCACGCGGACGAATGGATGCTGTTCGTGCAGCAGTCCCCCGCCGCTGCCGACGGACGGGCCTTCACCAGGGCCGAGGTCTTCGCCGCTGACGGCACTCTCGTCGCCTCGGTGGCCCAGGAGGGGCTGATCCTCTCGGTCGAGGACGGCGAACCGACATGACGGGGCCTGGAAAGACGGCAGGGTCAAGGGGATCTGGGCCGGAACGAACGGCGTCATCACCGAACTGATCGGGCGCAGAGCTCGGTCCGACGAGGATCAAGAGGATCCACATGCGGCTCTACACGCAGGACGAGGTCGACGGGTTTCTGGCCGATGGATGGTGGTCGGGTGACACCTTCATGGATCTCCTCGCGCGCCATGTCCGGGACCGGCCGGAACATCTGTCCCTGGTCGACCCGGCCAACCGCGAGAGCATCACCGACGGTGCGCCCCGGCGGTTGACCTGGGCCCAGGTCCAGGTCGAGGTGACGCGTCTGGCCCGTTCCCTGCACCGGGCCGGGGTCCGCGCCGACGATGTGGTCGGGGTCCAACTTCCCAACGGCGTCGAGCTGGCCCTGGTCTACCTGGCCGTGGCCGATCTCGGCGCGATCGCCTGTCCGTTCCCGGTCCAGTACGCGCAGCACGAGCTGGTGCAGATGGGAAACCTGGCCGGCCTCAGCTACTTCGTCACGACGTCGCGGGTCAACCGGACCCGCCCGGCCGAGCGGATCATGTCCGTCCTACCGCGGATCCCCTCCTTGACAAGGATTCTCGCCTGGGGCGATGGCCTTCCGGACGGGGCGATCGACCTGGCGGCCGACATGCCCGACCAGAGGGGCGATGTCGAGTTCGAGGAGTACCGATCACAGCGGCGGCCTCATCCCAACGACTGCGTGACCCTCTGCTGGACCTCCGGGACCGAGGGTGTCCCGAAGGGGGTGCCCCGCAGCCACGGCGACTGGCAGGTGGTCGCGATGGGCACCATCTCCACACCGAAGCTGACCGCGGACGACGTGCTGCTGAACCCCTTCCCGATGGTCAACGCCGGCGGAATGGCCGGGATGTTCCTACCCTGGCTGATGCTGGGCGCGACGCTGGTGCAACACCATCCATTCGACCTCGCGGTGATGCTGCACCAGATCGAGGACGAGAGGGTCACCTATACCTGCGCGCCGCCCGCAGTCCTCAACAGCCTGATTGCAGACCCGGAGCTGCTGGGCCGGCACGATCTCACCTCGCTGCGGGCCATCGGATCCGGTTCGGCGCCGCTGTCGGCCTGGATGATCCAAGGGTGGGAGACCGGCCGCGGTGTCGAGGTGCTCAACCTGTTCGGCTCCAACGAGGGCCTCTGCCTCTTCGGCTGCCCCGACACCATTCCCGACCCGGCCGACCGCGGCCGCCTGTTTCCCCGACCCGGCGATCGGTCCTTCTCCTGGCGGGCCAGGGCCGGACGCGAGACCCTTTCCCGGCTGGTTGATCTCGACACCGGGCTGGACATCACCGAGCCCGGGCTACAGGGTGAGCTGCGGGTCAGCTCGCCGACGGTCTTCGCCGGGTACTGGGGCTCGGTGGCCGACCCGTTCGACGAACAGGGCTACTACCGCACCGGGGACATCTTCGAGATCACCGGTGAGGGTGGACATCTGCTCGTCTACGTGGACCGGGCGAAGGATCTGATCAGCCGCGGCGGTTACAAGGTGTCCGCGGTGGAGATCGAGTCGCTGCTGCTGGCCCACCCCCAGGTCGCCGAGGCGGCCGTCGTCGGCATGCCCGACCCGCTGCTGGGCGAGCGTCTCTGCGTGTTCGTCACGCCGCGCTCGCCCGGCGCGGCCCCGGATCTGGAGAGCCTGATCGAGCTGCTGCGGCACGAGGAGGTCGCCAAGTTCAAGTGGCCCGAACGGCTGGAGATCGTGGAGGCACTCCCCCGCAACCCGGTCGGCAAGGTGCTCAAACGTGAACTGCGCCAACGACTCGCCGCTGCGGCCGGGATCGCGGGGATGCTCGCATGACAACCCTGCCGATGTTGCGTCAGGTGGTCCTGATGACCGGCCAGCTGGACGACGCTCTGGAGAGGACCCGGTCGTGGCTCGGGCTGCACGCCGGCATCCGCGAGGTCCAGGCCATGGCGCAGTGGGGTTTCGAGCACGAGGTGTTGGCCATCGACGAAACGTTCGTGGAGATCGTGTCGCCGCTGGCGGCTGATTCCGGTCCTGGTCGTCTGCTCGCCGCCCGTGGGGACTCCGGGTACATGGTGGTGCTGCAGGTGCCGAACCTACAACTGGTGGTGGATCGCGCGGCCGCGGCCGGCATCACCCCGGTGGTGCGAGATGTGCTGGACGGCAACCCCATCAGCCAATGGCATCCGCGGGATCTCGGCACGCTCGCCGAGATCGACGAGATCGAGCCGGGCGGTTCCTGGCACTTCTGCCCGGCCCTGTCGGACACCGGCAGCAGCGAGGTGGTCTCCGATCTCGCATCGGTGGAGATAGCGGTGACCGATCCGGCCGGCTACGCGGCCAGATGGGCGACCCTACTCGATCTACCCCTGGACGACGGGGCCACCGACCTCGTGCTGGCGCAGGGCCGGCTCTGCTTCGTCCGGATCCAGGAAGCCGGTAGGGGCCTGACGAGTGCCACCTTCACCGCGGCCCCCGGTACCCCCGCCGGCGAACGAACCGTCTGCGGTGTCCGTCTGATCGTCAGCGAAAGGCAGGAGGATCGAACATGAGCGGCAGCATCCACTATGAAGTCGAAAAAGGCATCGCGACCCTCACCATCGACCGGCCCGAGAAGCGGAACGCGCTCTCCTACGCCATGTACAACGCCCTGATCGACCGGGTGGCGCAGGCGGACGCCGACCCCGCAGTCCGAGTGCTGATCCTCACCGCCGTCCCCGGCCAGTTCTGTGCTGGAACGGATCTCACCGAACTGCGCGATGTCGACGTCAACGATCCCGGTGCGAATCGGGAGGAATTCGCAGAAGGCAAGCAGTGGTATCTCACGGACTGCAGCAAGCCGGTGATCGCCGCCATCGACGGGCCGGCCGCCGGGCTGGGCGTGGAACTGGCCACCCTGTGCGACATCCGGATCGCGTCCACCAGAGCCCGGTTCTCCTGGATCTTCGTGCGTCGCGGGCTGGTCCCCGATACGGGGGCCGGCACCTGGGCCCTGCCGCGGATCGTCGGCCAGCAGAATGCGATGCACCTGGTGCTGTCGGCCGATTTCATCGACGCCGCCCAGGCCCTGCGCATCGGGTTCGTCCTCGAGGTGGTCGAGCCCGACCAACTCGCCGCACGGGCCCGAGCGTTGGCCGAGCAGATCGCCCTCGGGTCCCCGTACGCGGTGGTCAGGGCCAAACGTCTGCTCACCATGGGTGCCTCGCAGACCAGAACCGAACACCTGCGGACCCATCTGGACGTCCTGACCCAGTGCCAGCTGTCCGCCGACCATCGCGAGGGTGTGCTTGCGTTCCTGGAGAAACGACCCGCTGCCTTCACCGGACAGTGATCGAGCGCACCGCTCGACGGATGGCCGCCGGTCAACCGCTGCTGGTCGCTTTGGCAAAATTGCACCCGGAAGTTAAGTTGGCGAATGACACCGGGTGCCCGGCGACGCCGTCGGTCGAAGCCGACCGTTCCGGTTCATCGACTGGGGGATGACGTGGACCTGGACAAGCAGTCCGCCGCCCGACAGATCACCCTGCTGGACGAGGGCGGTCCCAACGCGATCGCAATGGCCAACGGCATCGTCGGCGACGAGTGGACCCTGTGGATCGTCGAGATGGGACTCAACGGCATCACCCAGTACAACGAGTGGCTCCGGGCCGGGCCGATCTCCAGTTCGGTGCTGACGGCACGACTGTCCCGGCTGGTGGAGACCGGAATCATGGAGCGGGTCCGCTACCACTCCCGACCACCTCGGCACGACTATCGGTTGACCTACCGAGGAAAACAGATGTGGCCGATCCTGCTCACCATGTGGGCCTGGGAGAAACAATGGGTCGACGATCCGTCGGAGAATCTCCCGCAGATGCGACACACCAGGTGTGGAGCCATCTTCGCGCCCGTCCTGGTCTGCGAGTCGTGTGAACACGAAGTTGCCGCGCGTGACGTCCAGGGTCGGCTGGGCCCCAGCGGGGACTGGTCGCGCAGCATCCCGTCGGCGGCCACGCGGCGGCGGTCGCACTCGGGCACCCGACCCGCCGAGGTGGTGAGCCAGACCATGGCCATGGTCGGCAACCGCTGGTCCGCCGCTTTGCTCGGCGCCGCTTTCATGGGGGCGACCAGATTCGGCGAGTTCGAGCAGCGCATCGGTGCGCCCCCGACGATCGTTGCCGAGCGGCTGCGCACCTTCTGCGAGTTCGGGGTGCTGACCCAGAGCCCTAATCCACAGCGCCCGGACTGGGTGGTGTATCACCTGACCGACAAGGGCCGGGCGTTCTACCCGGTTGTCGCGTCGATGATCGAATGGGCCCAGCGGTGGTTCCACTCACCCGACGGGCCCACTCTCCGCCTGGAGCATCTGCAGTGCCACCGCGCCTTCCATCCGCGGCTGATCTGCGGCGAGTGCCGCGAGAAGCTCCGTGGATCGGCCGTGCAGGTGGTGCGCCCGGTCGACGACGCCGGCCAGGCCACTGCGCTCTGAGCCCGAGACCCTCTGTCTGACGACATCATCGCAGGCTGAACAGCTCCGGACCTGGCCGGCCGTCAGGCGAAGCGGTAGGGCGCGAACGTCACCGGTTGCAGGATTCCCGGTGGTGCGGCCAGCACCGCCGGGATGGCGGAGAGCACGATGCCGGCGGTGATGTACTGCCCGCCTGTGGTCCGCACGGCCGCGTCAACCGGATCGTGCAGGTCGATCGACATCGTCAGTTCGGGTTTGCCGGTCATCCTCAGGAACCAGTGCGGCCGCCCTGCGTAGCGCGGCAGGGATGGGTCCATGGTCCAGATGATGGCCAGGCTCAGCCGGCGCCGGCCGCCGACGCTCAGGTGCCAGCGCCACTCGGTCGCCACCACGGTGCCGGCACTGATGGTGCCCGCCCCGATGTCCAGCTCGGCCGGAGCCAACTCGAAGTGGTGATCGTCGGTGATGACGTAGTCGTGCAGGCCGAGGCGGTCTGCCATGAACATCAGGGTTTCCGAGTACAGCGTCCGGTACAGGCCCGGAAGTGGGCCGTCCAGGAGATCGACCGTCGCCGGGTCGGTCCCCATCCCCATCACGGTGAAGACGAAATCCGGACTGGTCATGCCGCTGGCGTCGAACACCTCGGAGATGTCGATCGCGTCGAGGTCCAGGCTGGTGCTGGCCAGTGTCATCGCGATGCGCTCGCCGATCACGCCGGGACTCACCCCCACCCCGAACAAGGTGGTTCCGCCGTCGGCGCATGCCTTCTCGAACATCTCCGCCCGAGCCGGGCCGTGCGCGGCGGGATAGTGGTTGCCCGCCGTCGTGATCACGTTCTTGCCACTGCGGAGCAACGCACAGAGATCGTCGTCGTGGAGTTCGTAGGGGAGCTGCAGACGTGGCGAGTGGATCACCACATCCGCGTCCAGGTCGAGGATCTCCTGTCGATCGTGGGTCCCGAGGACACCGACCTCCGGGCGACGGGCGATCGTGCCGGCGTCCCGGCCGACCTTCCGGTCGCCGTAGACGTACAAGCCCACCAAGTCCAGGTCCGGCGCATCGAGAACACCGCGCAGGCAGGTCTTCCCGATCGCCCCGGTGGCCCACTGCACCACGCGGACCGTCATCGGGGAGTACGCCCGGTGGAGAGCACACCGGAATTCATCACCTTCGCCATTCCGCGCTCCCAGCGCACCGGGTCGAGGGCGTACTTGGCCCTGGCCTGGATGGCCATGGCGTCGGTGTCGAAGATGCGTTCACCACGTTCCATGGCACCGAGGCCGCTGACGGCGATGTCCCGCGGATCCTCCTTGACGCCGTCGACGTGGTCGGCCATCCGGGTGTCGACCGACCCGACCACCAGCGCGGTGACGCTGGTGCCCTGCGGTTCCAGTTCCGCCCTGGCGATGATCGAGAGGTACAGCGCGGCCGATTTGGCCGGTGAATAGCCACCCATGAAAGCGGTCGGGATCGCGCCCGCCACCGACAGGACGTTCACGATCGCACCCCCGCCGTTGGCGCCGAGCACCGGCGCGAAAGCCCTGATCATGTTGAGCACACCGAAGTAGTTGACCTCCATCTCCTGACGCGCCATCCCCGGATCGGCAGCCAGAACGAGCCGATCCTTGCCGTGCAACCCGGCATTGTTGATCACCACGGTGACGTCCGGACAGGCCAGAGCGGCCGCCAGCACCGATGTCTCGTCGGTGACGTCGAGCGGTAGTGGGACCGCACCCGCGTCGAGCAGTTCGATCGGGATGTCCTGCACCGACCTGGCCCCGCAATACACCTTGGCCGCGCCGCCGTGCAGCAGTTCCTGGACGAAAGCCTTTCCGATGCCACGGTTCCCGCCCGTCACCACGGCCACAGAACCCTTGATTCTCGAACTCATCCGGCCACTCCGATCCCGCCGGCGGAACCGGTGTGCGCGGACAGCGCTTCGTAGACGGGGTCGTCGGGAAACTTCCCACCGTGCAGTAGTTCGGCCGGATCCAGCCGTCCACCCAGCCACCGCTCGGGACGCGGGCCCAACTCCTGGGACCAGTCGAAGCGCAGGCGTCGACGCTCGATCCCCCACCGCCCGTGTTCCCGGCGCAGTTCGTCGATGATGCGCGAGGCCACCAGGTAGTCCGTCACCACGCCATCGACCTTCACCCTGGTGAGAGCCAGGACGTAGTGCTCGGACACCGCCAGATCACCATCGAGATCGACGTCGATCAGGACGTTGCTCAGGGTATGGGTGCCAACCGAGCGTGGATGGCGAAGGGCGTCCTGGATGGAGTCGACATAGCCCTGCGCCGGTCCCGTGTACAGACCGCCGTGTTCCTCGGTGGCCCCAGGTAGATAGCAGGCTCGCAGGGCGTCGATGTCGCCGCGGTCGATGGCCCGAAGGTACCTGGTCAGCAGATCGGTGATCTGGCTCCTGGCCACCAGCTCCGCCACGTCGTCAGCGTCGTTGCTCATGGCTGGCACGCTACAACTAGCGGCGTGACTTGCCTAGTCCCGATCACAGTTCGCGCAGAAGTGGGCCCAGCCGTTGACCTACGGCCATGGATGCAGTAACAATCACACTGCTAACTGAAGTGCGTCACGTCACACGTCAGTCGGCGTCGTCTCATCGTCGAGCGAGAACCGAAGATCCGGAGGCCGATCGGTGCTGCAATGCAAGGACCTCGTGCTGACCTTCGGCGGGATCACCGCCCTCGACCACATCAGCTTCACCGTCGCGGACAACGAGATCTGCGGTCTGATCGGGCCCAACGGCGCCGGCAAGACTTCACTGTTCAACTGCGTCACCCGTGTGTATCGGCCGACCCAGGGGTCGATCACCTTCGACGGCACCGACCTGCTGTCGCTCCGCCGTCACCAGATCGTGCGCCGCGGCGTGGCAAGGACCTTCCAGAACCTCGCCCTGTTTCCCTCCCTCACGGTGATGGAGAACGCCATGGTGGGAGCGCACTCCCGCTCGACACCACACCTCCTGACGTCGGCCGTCGGTTGGCCGGCGGGTCGCACCGCCAAGCGACGGCTGGAGTCCGAAGCGTCGTATCTGATGGCAGTCCTCGACCTCACCGACGTCGCCTTCCGCCCCGCGAAGGGCCTGCCCTTCGGAACCCTCAAGCGGGTGGAACTGGCCCGGGCGCTGATGAGCAGGCCGACCCTGCTGCTGCTGGACGAACCGGCCGGCGGGCTGACCCATTCGGAGGTCAAGGATCTCGGCTCGCTCATCGTCTCGCTGAAGAACGAATTCCACTTCAGCGCCCTGCTGGTCGAGCACCACATGGGCCTGGTGATGGGGATCTCCGACCACGTCGTCGCCATGGACTTCGGCCGCACCATCGCCGACGGGGCACCGGCCGATGTGCAGCGCTCCCCCGAGGTCGTCGCCTCCTACCTGGGACGCTCTGCATGACGGGCCCCGGCACGCACGGGCCGAGCATCCGGCCAGGCGGAGCAACACGCCCGGAAACCACGGCGCTGCTGGAGATCCGCGACCTGCACGCCGGCTACGGAGCGGCCAACGTGCTGCAGGGGATCGATCTGACCGTCGCGCGTGGCGAGGTGGTGGTGGTCCTCGGTGCCAACGGCGCCGGCAAGACCACGTTGATGCGCGCCATCGCCGGCCTCATCCCGCACACCGGCGAGATCCTGGTCGATGGAGCAGGTGTCGGCCGCAGCCGCCCCGATCTGATGCTGGGCCGCGGGATCGGCCTCGTCCCCCAGGGCCGCGGCACCCTCACGGACATGACGGTCCGCGACAACCTACGGGTCGGCGCGGTCACCCGGAAGGACAAGGCCGGGGTCGCCGAGGACATCGAGAAGTGGTGCGGGGTCTTCCCGCGGCTGGCCAAGCGCCGCGAACAGGTCGCCGGCACCCTGTCCGGCGGCGAACAGCAGATGCTCGCCATCGCCAGGGCGATGATGTCGCGCCCGCGCCTGCTGCTGTGCGACGAGGTCAGTCTCGGGCTCGCGCCGATCGTCGTCCAGGAACTGTTCGGGGTGCTGGCCGGCGTCAACTCCGACTCCGGCACCGCACTGCTGCTGGTGGAGCAGAACGCCGAACTGGCGCTCGAGGTCGCCGCCCGCGTCTACCTTCTCGAGGTCGGCTCGGTGGCAGCCACCGGGCCGGCGGAGGAGTTCCGTACCAACGACGCGATCCGGCGTGCCTACCTCGGCTACTGAATCGACCACCCGCCCGCGACCCAGATCTCCGACCTTCCAGCGACTACGAACGGGAGCGCACACGTCACGTGGACATCTTCTTCGACCGGTTGTTCTCCGGGCTGACCGCCGGATCCCTGTACACCCTCATCGCCCTGTCGCTCGTCGTGGTGTTCCGCAGCTCCAAGACGATCAACTTCGCACAGGGGGAGTTCGCGCTGTTCTGCTGTTTCATCGCCTGGTGGCTCACCACCAAGGGCCTGCCGATCATCGTGGCGTTGATCCCGGCGATGCTGGTCGGATTCCTGCTCGGGGTCGTCACCGAACGCACGCTCATCCGGCCGGTCCGCCGACGGAGCGAGACCGCCGTGCTGATCGTGGGTCTCGGTCTGTTCACCGGTCTGAACGGCTTGGACGGGTGGATCTGGGGCCCGGCCAACAAGCAGTTCCCCGAGATGCTGCCCAGCGGCGACTCGGACTACTTCCTCGTCGGTGGCGCGCGGCTCCACTACGACTCGATCGGCATCTTCCTGATCATGCTGCTGGTGGTGGGACTGCTGTCGTTGCTGTTCAACAAGACCTCGCTGGGCCTGCGCATGCGCGCGGTCGCCACCAACGCAGAGTCGGCGTCCCTGTCGGGCGTCAAGGTCGGCACCGTCCTGAGCATGAGCTGGGGGATCTCCGCCGCCATCAGCGCACTGGCGGGCATCCTGCTCGTCCCGGTGCTGCCCCCCAACGAGCTGGACCTCAGCTCCTTCTTCTCGATCCTGATCTTCGCCTCCGCAGCCGCGCTGTTCGGTGGGCTCGACAGCGTGAAGGGTGCGGTGGTCGGCGGGCTGGGGCTCGGGGTGGCCGAGTCGATGCTGAACGGCTACGCCACCTTCCTGGGCGGTTCCCTGCAGCTGACGGTGGCCCTGGTGATCATCGTGCTGGTCCTGGTGTTCAAGCCGACCGGTTTGTTCGGAGCCCGACGAGTGGAGCGAGTGTGACCACCCAATCAGCCGATCGGGAACCCCGGGCGGCCTCCGAGCCCTCGGACGCCCAGCCGATCACACCGGCCGGCACCACCTCCCCGGTCCGGAAACACCGGCGCCGCCTACCGTTTGTCATCCGACGCAACTCGCGGTCCCACGTCGGCCTGATCGGTGTCGGCGTGGTCGTCGGGCTCGCCATGGTCCTGTGGGGCGGCGGTTTCGGCCAGTTCAACCAGGGGCAGCTGACCAGGGTGATGATCTACGCGATCGCCATCGCCGGACTGAACATCGCCACCGGTTACACCGGTCTGGTCTCCGTCGGGCATTCGGCGTTCTTCGGCCTCGGCGCCTACACGACCGGAATCCTGGTCGTGCGCCACGGCTGGAGCCCGGAGGCGACGATCCCCGTCGCCTTCGTCGTCTGCTTCGTCGTCGGCCTGGTGGTCGGCCTCCCGGCGCTCCGGATCAGGGGGCTCTACCTGGCCATGGTGACGCTGGCCTTCGGCGTCGCATTTCCCGAGGTGATCGCACGCTTCAGCGATCTCACCGGAGGGGCGCAGGGGCTGACGATCCGACGGGCCATGCTGCGTCCGCCGTCGTGGTCCGGTTTCTCGCTCTCGGAGAAGGGCCAGTGGCTGTACTGGCTGTGCGTGGTCGTGCTGATCCTGGTGCTGATCGTCGTGCACAACGTCGTGCGGAGCCGCTACGGGCTGGCGATGATGGCTGCACGTGACAACGAGATCGCCGCGTCCGCCTCGGGTGTCAATCTCGCTGTGGTCAAAACCAGCGCGTTCGGCCTGTCCGGCGCACTGACCGGCGTCGGCGGTTCCCTGTTCGCGATGTACCTCGGCAGTCTGGTGGCGAACGACTCCTTCACCCTGCTCAATGCCATCGCGCTGCTCACCGGGCTGGTGATCGGCGGCGAGGCGACCCGCTTCGGACCCATCATCGGGGCCATCGCCGTGGTCTACATCCCCTACTACACCTCCGATCTCGGCCAGGGTCAGGCCGCGGCGGTGCTCTTCGGCGCTGCCCTCATCATCATCGTGTTCATTGCTCCGGAGGGTCTCACCGGCGCGTTCTTCCGCGTCTTCCGAAGAGTCCTGACCGTGATTCCCGTGCTCCGGAAACCGCAGCCACCCGCCGATTGAACGCCCCTCACGCCTTCCCGCCCGTCACACCTGCACTCTCGCATGCCACCCACCGCTGCCAGCCGTTCGGCTGGAGCTCCCCCTTCATTCCCGGAAAGGCCTCCCGTGCAAAAGTTCCCATCAGGTCCACGGTCGTACCTGGTCGCACCGCTCGCCTGCCTCACCGCCGCGGCGCTTGCCCTCTCGGCCTGTTCGTCGAGTTCGACAGGCAACGCCGCAGCCACTACGAGCGCGAGTTCCGTAGCCGCCGGTACCACCAGCGCCGCGCCGCCCGCCTCCATTGGATCGTCGGCGGCCTCGTCGGCGGCGCCACCGGCTTCATCGGCTCCCGGTTCTTCCTCTCCAGGATCCTCGTCCCCCGGGTCGTCGACGGCAGCCGCCAGCGGCTTCAAGGCCGACACCTCGCAGTGCGACGATCCCGCTTCGGCCACCAAGGTCATCACCGGCACCTACAAGATCGGTTACAGCGCACCGTTGTCGGGGCCGGTCGCCGGTGTCGTCACGTTCGCCCTCGACGGCTACAAGGCCAGGATCGCCGCGGAGAACGCCAAGGGAGGCATCAACGGCGTCAAGATCGAGGTCAGCTTCAAGGACGACGCCTTCGCCCCGGACAAGGCCAAGGCCAACGAGGTCCAGTTCATCCAGAGCGACAAGGTCGATTCCCTCGTGACTTTCGGCAGCGGTCCGGTCGGCGCCATGGCCGACGACCAGAACGCCGCCTGCATCCCGCTCCTGTACCCGAGTTCCTCGGTGCAGCAGTACCGCGACATCTCGCAGTACCCCTGGACGGTGCAGTTCCTGCCGGCCGGTGACGCGGAAGCGCGGTACGACGTCGGCGTCATCATGAAGAAGTTCCCGAACGGCGCCAAGGTCGGCATCGCCGAGAGCCAGACGGCCTCGGGCAAGGGTGAGTCCGAGGCGTTCCAGGCCGCCGCCAAGGGCACCAACCTGACCATCTCCGTCATCGCGCCGTCCACCGATCCCAACGCCGCCGCCACCGCGCTCAAGGCCGCCAACGTCGACGCGGTGTACACCGCCGGCATCACCACCGACTGCGGACCCGTCGTGCAGGCGATGGGCCGCGTCGGATTCACCCCGAAGTTGGTCGTCAACCCCAGCAACTGTGCTGACGGCACCGCCTATGTCGCCGCCGGTGCCGCTGCGGACGGCAACGTCATCCCCAAGTACCTGAAGGATCCGGGCGACCCGGCGCTCGCGAACGACGCGGGCGTCAAGGACTACCTGTCGCAGGTCACCACCGCCGACAAGAACAACACCATCACGGTGGCCGGCTGGACAACGGCTGATCTGACCATCAACACGCTGAAGCAGGCCGCCTCGTCCGCGGCGGGTCTGACCCATGCGAGCGTCATCGAGGCAGCGCGCGACCAGAAGTACTCATCACCCATGCTGATCAACGGCATCAACTGGGTCAGCACCCCCACGGTGCTGACCGGATTCGACGCCTTCCAGACCTTCGTCTGGAGTGCGGCGACCAAGACCTTCAAGGCCGACGGTGCACTGATCTCCGTCGCTTCGAAGTAGTCCGCCAGACCGGAACAAGCGACGGGCAAAGAGGTTTCCAAGATGACGGCACGCAAGATGCACCCGCAGGAGCGGATCGACGAGTGGAGAGGTCGCGGCGCCTGGACCGACGACACGGTCCAGCAACTGTTCCTGGACCGGGTCGCCGAGTTCGGCGACGCGACGGCCGTCGTCGATCCGCCCAACAAGCGGGACCTCGTCGATCTCGACCCGGAGCGGGTGTCCTGGAACGAGGTGGCCGAGGCGGCCGACACCCTCGCGGCGGTGCTGCTCGCCAGCGGCCTCGGCGAGGGCGATGTGGTGGCTGTGCAACTGCCGAACACCGTCGAACTGGCGGTGGTGTACCTGGCCGTGTGGCGGGTCAGGGGCATCGTCTCGCCGCTGCCGGTGCAATACCGTCGGCACGAACTGGTCGAGCTCGGCAACATCGGCGCGATCGATGCGTTCGTCACCGCCGATCGAATTGGAACCCGCGCGGCAGCAGGGGATGTCGTCAGCATGCGCGACGACATCCCCTCGCTGGCGACGGTGTTTTCCTACGGGCCGACCGAGGTACAGGGGGCGGTGCACCTGTCCACGGCGCTGCAGGATGTGACGACCGAGGCCCTCGCCGCGGTCGCCGCCTATGCCGATGCCCATCCGGTCGACCCCAACGACTGCATCACCATCTGCTGGACGTCCGGCACCGAGAGCCGGCCGAAGGGGGTACCGCGGGCCCACTACGAGTGGCTGGTGATGAGCTGGGACACCGTCTACTCCCCCAGCCTGACCCACGAATCCAGGATCCTCAATCCTTTCCCGATGGTGAACATGGCCGGGATCAACGGCATGTTCCTGCCGTGGTTGCGCACCGGATGCGTGCTGGTGCAACACCATCCGTTCGATCTACCGGTCTTCCTCCGGCAGGTGGCGGACGAGGGCATCAGCTATACGGTGGCGCCGCCGGCCCTGCTGGCGCTGCTGCTCCAACGGGAGGAACTGCTGGCGGGAGCGGACATCTCGACCCTGAAGCAGATCGGGTCCGGCTCGGTCCCGTTGCAGGAGTGGATGGTCCGTGGCTGGTACGAACGGCACGGCATCACCGTCATCAACTACTTCGGCTCCAACGAGGGCATCTCGTTGATGACCGATGTCGTACTGATGACGGAACCCGAGCAGCGGGCCCGCTTCTTCCCGCGGTACGGCGGCGGTCGGGAATGGAGCTTCCCGGCCTCGAAGCAGACGAGCGTGAAGCTGATCGATCCGTCGACGGGCGAGGAGATCAGCGAGCCCGGTGTCGCCGGCGAGCTCTACCTTCGGGGCCCGAGCCTGTTCGCCGGATACCTCGACGCGGCGAACGTCCCGAGCCCCTTCGACCCGGAGGGATTCCTGAAGACCGGTGACATGTTCGTCATCGACGGACCTCATGCCGAGTACCTGCGCTACGTCGACCGGGCCAAGGACCTGATCATCCGGGGTGGCATGAACGTCGCCCCGGCCGAGTTGGAGACGATGATCGCCGGCCACCCCGGTATCGCCGAGGTCGCGGTCATCGGGTATCCCGACGACCTACTCGGCGAGAGGATCTGCGCGGTGGTGGTACCGAGACCAGGGGCGACCATCACTCTGGCGGAGGTGATCGAACATCTTGCGGCCCAGCAGATCGCATCGTACAAATTGCCCGAGCGGCTGGAGATCCGGGACGCCCTCCCGCGCAATCCCGTCGGCAAGGTCCTCAAGAGAGCACTGCGATCAGAAATGGAGCAACCAGCATGACAACCCAGGAAGCGAATACCGGGACCGAAGTGGTCTCGGCGGTCAAGACCGCCGACGACGCGGCGAAAGTTGCCGTGGTGCAGGAGATCCTGGACTCGTGGTCGGCCCAGGACTGGGACAGGGTCGAGGCCCTGTTCCATCCGGACGGCGTCCTGCAGAGCGTGATGAGCGAACCGGTCGTCGGTCGGGCGGCGTTCGCGCAGCGACTGGCTGTGCTGGCCAAGGGTCTGGAGCGGATCCAGTTGCACATCAGGGCGATCGGCGTCATCGGCGGGCGGGTCTTCGTCGAACGCGTTGACGACTTCGACACGAACGGACACCACGGTGAGGTACCGGTTGTCGGCATTCTCAGCGTCGAGGACGGCATGGTCAAGCAGTGGCTCGAGTACTACGACCGGGCCACCCTGCTGCGTGGCATGGGCGTCGATCCGAACCAGGACTTCGCCCACTGAGCAGCAAGCGGGAGGGGCCATCATGCATCATGGACCAGCAACTGGAGACGGTCGGCGCGGTGCTGGCACGTTCCCTGCACCGCGCCGGCGACCGGATCGCCGTGCGGGCGCGGGGCGAGCTCCGGACCCACCGGGAGCTGCTGGCCGGCGCCGCCCGATTCGCGAACACCCTGGCCGGCAACGGGTTGCAACCGGGCGACCGGGTGGCCCTGATGGTGTCCGACCGCGCCGAGTCCGTGGAGGCCTATCTCGGTTGTTTGCTCGGTGGCTACCCGGCCGTCCACGTGAACGACCGCCTCGCGGCGCCGGAGGTCGCGGGGATCCTTGCCGACGCGCGGGCCCGCGCGATCGTCTACACCGGCGAGGTGGGGCCGCGCCTCGCCGAGCTGGACGTGGTGGCGGATACCGACCTCGTGGTCGCCATCGGTCAACCGGCTGCCGCGGTCCATGCCCGGTGGGCGGACCTGCTCGCGACCGCGAGCAACCGGCCCCCCGAGATCCCTCGCGAGCCGGACGATCTGGTCATCATCGGTTACACCAGCGGCACGACCGGCACCCCGAAGGGCGTGATGCACTCGCAGCGCACCATGCTGCGCACCCTGCGGCACATGCCGGTGCACTTCGACATGCGGCCGGGGAGCCGCTGCGCGTTCACCGGAACGCTGTCGTTCGTGTCCGGGATCTGGGGGGTCGTGCTCCCCCACCTGTATCTCGGCGGCGAGATCTCGTTCCTGGCCGGTCTCACCCCCGACCAGTGGTTCGACACCATGGTGGCCCAGGGGTCGCAGTTCACCTACGTCCCGACTCCGCTGGCCGGCGAGTTCGTCGCGCAGGTCCGCCGCCGTCCCGAGGTGCTCGACACCCTGCGGGTAGCCATGCACTCCGGTTCCGCGATGCCGGCCGCCGACGTCCGGAGGCTGGTCGACATCGTCGACTCACGGTTCGCCGAGGCCTACGGGATGACGGAGACCGGCGCGCCCGTCACCCGCACCGAGGCAGCGGACTGGACGCTCGGCTGCGAGGCCCAGGACGTACATGCCAGCGTCGGCCGCCCGGTGCACATCGCGGACGTGAGCATCGTCGATGGCGCAGGAAACCCATTGCCGGTCGGACAGACAGGCGAGATCACCGTCTCGTCGGAGACCCAGTTCGTCGGGTACTTCCGTCGTCCCGATCTCACCGCCGACGCAGTCCGCAACGGCCGGCTCCATACCGGCGACATCGGCCGCCTGGACGAGGCCGGCTATCTGTACGTCACCGATCGGGCCAAGGACATGATCATCTCGGGCGGCATGAACGTCTACCCGGCGGAGGTGGAGAGAGCGCTGGCCGGTCTGCCGGGTCTGGCCGAGCTCGCCGTCTTCGGAGTCCCGGACGCGCGATGGGGCGAGACGGTGGTGGCCTTCGCGGTGGCTTCCGACCCGAGCCTGGACCAGGCCGCCGTGATCGAGGCCGCCCGTGCCCGGCTCGCCTCCTACAAGAAGCCCACCCAGGTCAGGTTTCTCGACTCCTTGCCCCGCACTGCCAGCCTGAAGATCGACAAGCCCGCCCTGCGGCGGCTGTGGTCCGAGCACGACGGGTTCTCGTCCGCATGATCACAACGAGGGCGACCGTCTGCCACACGGGTGTGTCCCTACGGCTTCCGGACCGCCCAGAAGATGGTCTTCACCACGAACGGGATCAGCGGTCCGGTCCGCCGGCGCAGCAGCGCCGAGTAACGGGGGTCCTCCGGCTTTCCGTGATTGCGCCGGTGGATGTAGCCGGCCAGCCGCAGCCCCCAGATCAACGGCACCAGCAGCGCCACCAAGCGGCGGCCGGGGTCACCGTGCCCGGACGAGACGAAAGAGGACACCACCGCAACGACGACGAAGCCGAGCCACGAGATACTGCCCATTCCCAGTGCGGCGTCCATGAGCAGCCCTCCGTCGACGATGACGGCAACACCGCTAGTTGTAGTGCGAATGGCACGAGTTGGCAGGAGTTCTGCGGACTCCGACGAGCAGTCGATCCCTCGGCTGGTACCGGCGTGTCGAATCGAGGAGTGGTCAGGCCACCTTGCCCGGTCACTCTGTTTGGTGTAGTAACAACCGGGGATCGGCAGACCCAGGGGCATCCACAGGGGAAGGGCGGTGACACAGCATGGGTCCAGCACTCGAGGTCTCGTTAGGGCTGTGGCAGGACCGGCCGGCCGGCGAGGTGATCAGCACCGCCACACTCGCGGATTCGTTGGGCTATCGGGCGATCTGGATCGGCGAGATGGCCACCTGGGACGCCTTTGCCCTCGGCACGCACATCGGCGCACGTCTGCAGCACTCCCATCTCGTGCTGGGGCCCCTCGCCGTCGCCGTACGCGATCCGGCGATGATTGCCATCGGTGCCGCCTCGGTCGCCTCGCTGACGGGGCGCGAGGTCACGGTGGCACTGGGCACATCGTCGACCATGGTGGTCGAGTCCTGGCACGGCCGTGACCGCAGCAGATCCGGTCTCGCCCTCACCGAATCCGCCGCCGCCGTCCGGTCCCTGCTGGATGGGGAGAAGTCCGCAGCGTCGGGTGAACTGCTGCGCAGCAACGGGTATCGACTACGGCTCCCGCCACCGCGGAGCCGGTTGGTGATTGCGGCGTTCGGCGACCAGGCCATCAACGCGGCCGCCCGGTACGCCGACACCATGGTGCTCAACCTCGTCGATCCGCCGTCGGTGCGGGCTCTGGTGGACAAACTGCACCGAGCCGCCGAGGCCCTCGGCCGCCGCCCGCCGACCGTGGCGGTCTGGACGACCTGCGCGATCGACCCGGGCGAGGAGGCCATCGAACAGCTGCGCCGCGGCGTGGTCGGATACCTCGCCGCCCCGGGGTATGCCGAGATGTTCTGCCGCGCAGGCTATGCCGATCTGGTCGACTACGCCAGAACCCGCCCACACCCGAAAGACCTGCTGGCCGCAGTGCCGGCCTCGCTGAACACCGTCGTCGGGCTGGTGGGTACCGCCGCGGAGGTCGAGGCCCGGATGCAGGAGTACAGCAGCGCCGGAGCGGACACGCTGGTCCTGGTTCCGTCGGCCACCGACGACGACCCGTCCGGCGAGCGCTCGCTCCGCCTGGCCGCGAAGATCGGCCGCGGGATCAGCTGATCCCGAAACCGCTTGCAGCTGCAACGATCCGCGCCAGCTCGGGCAACTGCCGTCCGTCGATGGTGTGTCCGCCGTCGTGCGACAGCTCCGTGACATCGGCGTGCATCGCCTCCAGCTGGGCAACCAGGGTCACGGTCTGCTCAGCTGTGGCCATCGGATCACGGCGGCCGTTGGCCACCACCGCCCAGCGACCGGTGAGGTCTACGTCCGCCGGCGGTGTGCTGAATGGCACCATCGCAGCGAGCAGAACGGCCCCGGCCAACACCTCCGGTCGCTGCATCATCAGCGCCGACGCGATGTTGGCTCCATTCGAGAAACCCACCGCCACGAACGTTCCCGGCTCGATGCCGTGCTCGGCACCGACCTCGAGGACGAAGTCGGCCAGTTCGTCGGCGCGCGCGCCAAGGTCCTGCTCGTCGAAGACACCTTCGCTCAGGCGGCGGAAGAATCTGGGCATCGACCCCTCGAGCACCCGTCCGCGAGGCGAGAGCACCGGGGACGAGGGCGAGAGACGGTCGGCCAGGGGCAGGAGGTCATGCTCGTCCCCTCCCGTGCCGTGCAGCATCAACAACGGCGGACCGCCGGTGCCGTCACGCCAGACGTGCGGCCAAGCCCCCGCGGTCATGACGGGTCCGCGGAGAGGTCGGGCAAGGTGATCGCCGGGAGGGAACGAGCGATCTGCTCGCGGTTCGGCTCCAGCCACGGCGGCAGCTTGAGCGACCGGCCCAACTCCAGCAGCGGCTCGTCGATGTCAAAACCGGGCGTGTCGGTGGCGATCTCGAACAGCACACCACCGGGCTCACGGAAGTAGATGGACTTGAAGTACTGGCGGTCCAGGATCTCCGTGACGTCGACCCCGGCCTCGACGAGCTGGCGCTGCCAGAGCGTCATGGTCTCCAGGTCGGGTGCCCGGAACGCGACGTGGTGCACCGTGCCGCCGGCCTGGTAGCCGCGCTCCCTGGCCCCTCCGGTCAGGTCGACCAAGGCGCCGGCGTCGCCGCCACCCATCGAGAAGCGCGAACGCCCGGCCTGTTCGGTGGTCGAACCCATGCCGAGCAGGTCCGTGAGCATGTCTGCGGTCGGGTCGAGGAGACGTTCGCTCATCGTCACCGAGTGCAGGCCACGTACCGCGTGCTCGGACGGGATGCTGGCCACGCCGTCCCAGCCGGAGCGGAGATCACCATCGGCCGCGACGAGGTCGAGCACCATGCCGTCCGGGTCACGAAGGGTCAGCACCTCTTCGGCGTCGCGGGTGACCGGAGCGTCGACATCGACGTGGAGGGCCTTCAAACGGTCGTGCCACCAGCTGATCGAAGTACCGGGCACGCTGAATGCAGTGGCCGACGTCATGCCGGCACCCTGCCGTCCGCGCGGAACATCCGGCCACGGGAAGAACGTGAGAATGCTGGATGGGGTGCCCTTTTCGTCGCCGTAGTACAGGTGCCAAGAATCCGGCGCGTCGAAGTTGACCGTGCGTTTGATCAGCCGAAGGCCGAGGATCCGGGTGTAGAAGTCGACGTTCTTCTGCGGGGCCGACGCAATGGCGGTGACGTGGTGCAGACCCTGGGGAGCGATGGTGGTCATGATGTCCTCTCCGACGGCCCCCGACCATGTCGGGAGCGAGCTGTTCGGTGGCGACCGGCGGTGCCGGTCTCGGGACTTGTGGTCCCGATGCCTTCAACCACGGGGCAAGCATTTATCTTCCCAGCAAGATACCTCTTGGCAAGAGACTCCGCCGGACCTAGCCTGAGAACGCAACACACAAGGCACGCCACCCAGCAGCACTCCCCAACCGGGCAGCACTCCCCGACCGAGCAGTGAGGACAGGACATGACCCGGCCTCCGCCAGTCTCGCCCGACGTGCCGGGCGATCGAGACCTCGTCAGCTGGTGGGGGCACGTCATCGAGGGCTTCCATCACACCCACGCACTCATTGCGGCCCCGGTGGAGCGGGAGTTCGGCCTACCGGCCGCACCCGCCGAGGTCATCCTGCGACTCGGCCGGACTCCGGGGCATCGCCTGCCGATGTCTCGCATCGCCCGGGAAACAGCACTCACCAGCGGCGGCTTCACCAAGCTGGCGGATCGATTGATCGGCATGGGTCTGGTCCATCGCGCCCGTGACGAGAACGACCGCCGGGTCATCCACCTGGAACTCACAGCACAAGGCGAGCGCGTTGCCGTCCGGGTGGAGGCCCTGACGGCCCAGGCCCTCCGCGCCCATCTACTGGCGGCCGTGGGCGTCGATCGGGCCAGATCGCTCAGCGACACCATGTTGGCGCTGCGGGAAACGACGTAGACAGAAGGCGTCCGCGCCGCGGTGCGGCGACAAAGCTTGCGGCGCGGCGACAACGGGCGCGACTCAGATGGTTCCTCGCGCGGACAGCGCGCTGTCGATGACAGTGCAGGCGTCCTGGAGACGATTGCCGAGGTAGGTGCCAGGAATCTGGAGTCGACGGCGCGCCGAGCTGAATGCGTTGCCGGCGTAGAACACCGGGATCTTCAGATCGTCGACAGCGGTCAGGGAGGCGAGGGCACGACGGCGCCCGGTGGGCAGATGCGCGACGATCACGACGCCGGCGGCTGCGGCCGCCACCGACGCCGTGGTCAGCGACATGGTCGAGGTGTGGGCTCCGAGCAGACGACACGGCCAACCCTTGTGGCGCAACAGGAGGGCCAAGGCTTCCAGCCCGATGGTGTGTAGATCGCCGGGCCCGCAGGCCAGCACGATCGGGTTCCGTCGGGTCGGAGGCGGCGCATAGGCGGTGCTCCGGTCCAGCCAGGCCCTCGCCGCTTCCGTCGTCAGGTGTTCCTGGTTGATGTCGCAGCGGCCGGCCTCCCACCACTGGCCGATCTGCCGCAGGGCGGGCAGCAACACCTCGTCGATGCAGCCGTCGAGCCCGAGCACTTCGGTCGCCCTGGCCAGCTCTGCCCGAACACCATCGGTGTCGAGTCGGGTGGAGGCGTCGAGGAAGGCCCTGATCAGCTCGGCGGCCGGGCCGTCGATGCCCAGGAGCGTGCGAACGGACTGAGCGGCGAGGCTGGCCCGGGTTCCGCGAGCGATCTCGTCGCGCATCAAGCGCAGCGTGTGCATCTCCTGCGGGCTGTACCGGCGATGCTTTCCGGGCACCCGCGCCGACTCCGGGATGCCGTAGCGGAGCTCCCAGGAACGGAGGGTGGGCATCGGAACCCGGAGCACACGCGAAGCCTCGGCAATGGGGACACCGTCAGCTGCCGCCTCACCGTTCTCGATCTCGATCGCCGTGCTCATCTCGCTCCCGGACCGTCACGCCGGGGCATCACACCGTCGGCCATCACCAGCTCCGGTCGATCGTAATCTCGCCATCGAGGGTCCGACAGGGAAGCGCACGGCTCACCAGAAATGTACTGTCAGGATGCCTGGGGAGTTTGGGGCCGCGCAATGCGTCAAGCTATGCAACTGAGACGTAAAAATGCACAATCTCGACCCGTTAGTAGTGCGCTGACAGCGAAGATCTGCGGCTTCAGCGGTAGAGGAGGTCGCGGATCTCGGCGGTCTCCGCTGCCGGCAGACGCCGGATCATCGCATCCAACTCGAATCGCTGCGCCGGCGTCGTCGATTCCGCGAGCTCCTGCTGGAGCGCCTGCCGGCGTTCGTTCGTGAGGGTCGCCTCCCGCACCTTGCGACGGAGCGAGTCCAGATCAGGTATCGGGTTCACGTGATTCCCCACTTCATCGTCGGAGAGGTGCGGCAGGCGGACATCAGGACAGGTCAGGCGGCGCGGAGGCGGATGCGCTCGATCATCTGGGTGTAGACCGAGACGTCGGTGCCGGAACGCTCCAGCATGGCATCCAGTTCCTGGATGTCGGCCTGGGTCGTGTAGGTAGACAACTCCCGCTCCACACGCTGATGCAGGGCGCGGACCGAACGACGCTCACGGTAGGAGTCACGTACGGCGGCGAATGCCGAGGTCCGGCCGGTGGCGCGGTGGATGGACGGGCTGTTCTGCTCTCTGGTGGTCATGACTCCATGTTCACCGACCATCATTCATGCGTCCAATGACGATATGTCGATCAACCCTTGCTCTAGAGTCATGGGTTATGGATATCGACTCGTTGCGGTGGTTTCAGCAGATCGCCGACGGCGTCACCATGACCGAGGTCAGCGAGATCGAGTTCATCACCCAGTCCGGCGTCTCCCGTGCTCTGCAGCGACTGGAGCGTGAGGTCGGCACCGAACTGCTCCGTAAGTCCGGGCGCAACCTCCGGATGACGCTCGCGGGCGCGGCGTTCAAGCGGCACGTCGACGCATTGCTCCACCAATTGGACGATGGCCTGGCCGCGGTCGATCAACTCATCGACCCGGAGACCGGCACCGTCGCCCTGGCATCGCAGCTCTCCCTCGGGACCTGGCTGGTCCCCAATCTGATCGGCAGCTTTCGGCAGACCCACCCGGATGTCCGCTTCGAACTCCAGCAGGTCAGGGACGAGCTCACCACATCCGTCCTCCAGGACAGCAGACTTGATCTGGAGATCACCACGGTCCGGCCGACCGAGCGAACCGTGCACTGGCACACCCTCCTGACCGAGCCTCTTTGGCTCGCAGTTCCCGAAGACGACCCGTTGGCGGGCAGCAACGAGGTCAGCCTGTCGCAGGTCGCCGACGCACCGTTCGTGATGCTGCGGACTCCGTCCCTGCTGCGCCGCCAGACCGAGGAGCTCTGCCAGCAGGCGGGTTTCGTGCCGATGGTCGGCTTCGAGGGCGAGGACATCCCGACGCTGCGGGGGTTCGTGAACGCCGGATTGGGAGTCGCCGTTGTGCCTGCGCTGAACCAGGTCTCACCCGAGGCGATCGGTGGCGCGGTGCACCACCTCCGGATCACCGACGTCGGGGCCTCGCGCGAGATCGGGCTCGGCTGGTCGACCGAGCGCAAGACGCTCCCGTCGGCCGAACTCTTCCGCCAGCACATCGTCGACCGATCGATGGCCGGCGATCTCCCCGGGGTCGCTCAGCCTGGCTGACCCCGGGGAACTTCGCGGCGTTCGCCTGCTCGCAGGCAGAAACCTTGGTTCGGGCCGGAACCTCAGACCTGCGGCTTGCCGCCGTGATCCGCCTTGTTCGAGCCGGCTTCGAGCGAGTCGCCCGCCGGGAGCTCGTGGTGGCCACCGAACTGCTGTCGCATGGCCGAGAGCACCTGGTTGGCGAAGTGGTCCTCGCCGCGCGAGGCGAACCGCTCGAACAGCGAGGCCGACAGCACCGGCACCGGCACCCCGATGTCGATCGCCGCCTTGACGGTCCACCGACCCTCGCCCGAGTCGGAGACGCGACCGGCCAGACCGTCCAGCGTGGGGTTGGACTGCAGTGCAGCCGCGGTCAGGTCGAGCAACCACGACGAGATGACTGACCCGCGGCGCCAGACCTCGGCCACTTTGGCGGTATCGACGTCGAACTGGTAGTACTCCGGCTCCTCCAGGGGGGCCACCTCGGCCGAGTGCTCCGCGGACCGGATCCCGGCGTCGGCGTTGTCGAGGATGTTCAGGCCCTCGGCGAAGGCGGCCATGATGCCGTACTCGATGCCGTTGTGGACCATCTTCACGAAGTGACCGGCCCCGGACGGGCCGCAGTGCAGATAACCCTGTTCCTCCGGGGAGAAGTCGCCCGTCCGGCCCGGAGTGCGTTCGATGGTGCCCTTGCCGGGAGCGATGGTCTCCAGGATCGGGGTGATCGTCGCAATGGCCGAGTCGTCGCCGCCGACCATCAGGCAGTACCCGCGCTCCAGTCCGAAAACACCCCCGCTCGTGCCGATGTCGACGTAGTGGATGCCCTGCTCGCGGAGTTTCGCCGCTCGGCGGACGTCGTCGCGGTAGTTGGAATTGCCGCCATCGATGATGATGTCGCCTTCGTCGAGCAGCTTGGCCAGCTTCTCCACGGTCTGACCGGTGATGCCGGCCGGGATCATCACCCAGGCCACCCGCGGGCGTTCCAGCTTCTGGACGAACTCCTCCAGGGTCGGCGCCCCGACGGCACCCTCGTCCACCAGTGCCCTGATGGAGTCCGCGCTCACATCGTTGACGACGCAGTCGTGACCATCACGCATCAGCCGCCGCACGATGTTGGCCCCCATCCGACCAAGGCCGATCATTCCGAGCTGCATAACGAGAACTCCCTCTGACGTAGCGCAGCTAGCGGACTACCTGCGTCTGGTGAAGCTGACGAGCTAAAGGCTAGGCCCCGCGGTGAGGATTGCCGCCGCGAGGTCGGTGCCGGACCGCCAGGCACTCTCCACCCGCGGAGAACCCTCCGGACACCACTGGTCCCCGGCCAGCCACACGGTGCGCCCGCCCTCCTCGATCCGCCCGAAGGCCGCGGGGTGCGCATCGGCGGGTTTGGCGAACGTCCAGCGGTGCGCGTGGGTCCATATCGGCGCGCCGACGCCGAGGAGCTCGCGCAGTGCGGCGATCACCGGGGCAACCACCCCGTCGGGATCGTCCAGGTGACGGGCGGCCAGCACGGGCGTCGTATGGGCCACCAGCACCGGGGCGCCGTCGCCGCGGCGGGCCCCGTCGTCGGCCACGAAGTCGACGTCGGGGTGGTCGTTGACGAACGCGGCGTCGGCGAAAGGCCAGTCGTGGTCCGTGAACTCGCACACCACCGCGATCACCGGACGGTAGTCGACGGCATCGGGAACCCGCACCAGGCGGGCGGCCTGCGGGTCGGGCATGGCCAACACCACCTCGCCGGCGGGCAGCACGTCCACCGCGGTGGCGTTCTCGAACGGGACCGGGCCCAGCAGAGCGCGGACCAGGGACCGCAGGCCTCCCGGGGTCGCCCACCGAACGGGGCCTGCCTTCTCCTCGGGGGCGCGTCCCGGTGCAAGTACCCCGAAGGTCGACGTCCACGGCCGCGCAAGGCCGGCTGATTCCCACTGCCGCACCAGGGCGACGAAGCCCTCGTCCTTCGCGGTGAAGTAGCCGGCGCCGATGTCGACGCGACGTCCGTGCAGCTCGGGTGACGCCATCCGGCCGCCCACGGCCCGTCCGCGGTCCACGATCCGGACCTGACGCCCGGCGGCGCGCAGGGCCACGGCGCAGGCCACCCCCGCCATTCCGGCACCGACCACGGTCACCGGTGGCGGCCCGTCCCCTCCCGGCGGCACTCGGGTGCTGGCGGGGGAAGCGGTCACGGCGGGTCGATCGTTGGACGGCTGCATGGAACAAGTAGTACCCGAGCCGCGCGGAGTGGAATCGCACCACCGCAAGTCCTGCGGCCGCTAGTCCAACCGACTGAAATACCACCACAATCCGGACGGAATCCCGGATGATTCTCCGTCAGTTCACAGCCCCGGCATCACGAATTCGCATGGCGAAACTAGTGTGACCCCTTTGCCCGACCGTTCCCGTACCTGTCCCGGAAAGACCAAAGGGCCCCTGACGGAGCCGACAACTGGAGTGGAGTCACCGTGAGTCTTGTGACCAGACGGACCTTTCTGACCGGCACCGCCGCCGGCGCAGCGGCGATCCTTGCGGGGGTGGGATTCGTCGACACCGCCGCCGCCGGAACCCCCGGGGGGACAGCCGACCACCCGGGTCACGGACCCGAGCACTGCAGGACCTACCGCCTGACGGTGATGGGGACCACCGACCTGCACGGCAACATCTTCAACTGGGACTACTACAAGGCCGCCGAGTTCGACGATGCCGCGCACAACGACGTCGGGCTGGCCAAGGTCTCGACCCTGGTCAACGCGCTGCGCACCCAGCGCGGCCGCGAGAACACGCTGCTGATCGACGCGGGCGACACCATCCAGGGCACACCGCTCGCCTACTACTACGCCAAGATCCAGCCGATCAGCCGCACCGTCGTTCACCCGATGGCCGCGGCGATGAACAAGATGGGCTACCACGCGGCGGCCCTCGGCAACCACGAGTTCAACTACGGGATCCCGCTGCTGCGCACGTTCCAGAAGCAGTTGGACTTCCCACTTCTCGGCGCGAACGCCGTGGATGTGAAGACCAGGCGTCCGGCCTTCCCGCCCTACGTGATCAAGACGGTCCGCCCCCACGGCCAGCGGCCGGTGCGGGTCGGCATCCTCGGCCTGACCAACCCCGGCATCGCCATCTGGGACAAGGCGAACGTCCAGGACAAGCTGACCTTCCCCGGCCTCGTCGAGCAGGCCAAGCGGTGGGTGCCGTGGCTCCGACCCCAGGTTGACGTGCTGATCATTGCGGCGCACTCCGGTGCCGACGGCTCGTCGTCCTACGGCACCGCGCTGCCCTTCCCCGAGAACGCCTCCACCCTGGTGGCGCAGCAGGTGCCGGGCATCGACGCGATCCTCGTCGGCCACGCCCACGTCGAGATCGCCCAGAACAAGGTGGTCAACACCGCCACCGGCAAGACCGTCATCCTGACGGAGCCGCTCAAGTGGGGTCAGCGGCTGTCCGTGCTGGACATCGACCTGAAGCAGGAACGCGGTCGCTGGCACGTCGCCGGGGTCGCCTCCCAGGTCTTGAACAGCAACACCGTCGCCGAGGACCCGGCCATCACCAAATTGCTGGGCGCCGACCACCAGAAGGTGCTGACCTACGTGAATTCGGTGGTGGGCACGTCGCTGACCGCGATGTCGGCCGCCACCGCCCGGTACGAGGACACCGCGGCCATCGACTTCATCAACTACGTCCAGTCCGATGCGGTCAGCAAGGCCCTGGTCGGCACCGAATACGCAGCCCTGCCGGTGCTCTCGATCGCTGCGCCGTTCAATCGCGAGGCGGCGATCCCGCAGGGCAACGTGAGCGTCCGCGACGTGGCCGGCCTGTACATCTTCGACAACACCCTGCAGGCCGTGGTGATGACAGGGGCGGATGTCAAGGAGTATCTCGAGTTCTCGGCCACCTACTTCAAGGCGGTCACCGGCACCGGCCCGTTCCCGGCGGACTCGGTGACCAATGCGGTGACGGGCACCGCGCCGAGCGGAACCCCCGACTACAACTACGACATCATGGGGGGCTTCGCTGCGCCGCTGACCTACCGGATCGATCTCGCAAAGGCTGTCGGTTCCCGGATCACCGGCCTCGCCTACGCTGGCGCGCCCATCGACCCGGCCGGCCGATTCATCATCGCCATCAACAACTATCGCGCCTCCGGTGGCGGCAATTTCCCGCACACGGCGGGCAACCCGGCGGTCTACAACCAGCAGGTCGAGATCAGTCAGCTGATCATCAACTGGGTCACCACCAACAAGACGATCGATCCGACCAAGTTTGCCACCGTCGACTGGTCGCTGACGTACAACGGTGCGCCGGTGCAGATCTCCGGCTGATCCCGGACGGCGGTCACCCCCTCGACTCCCCGGCCCGACCTTATGTCGGCCGGGCCGGAGCGTCGGGTCAGCAGAAGTCTCCGGCTGCATTGCCGGGTGCGAGGATGGGGCGTGCACAGCGACCACGGATCGGCGGTGCCCGGTACGCCACCGGCGGGTGCAACCATGCCTGATGCATCTCCGGATGCCGATGCGAACCGGTCCGAGCAGGCCAGGAAGGCTCTGCAGAACGCCGACGACGTGCAGGGCTGGGCCATCCGCTTCGGCCTGCTCGGTGACGAGAACCGCCTGAAGATCCTGTTGGCCCTCCACCGAGCCCCCGGGATCACCGTCGGAGACCTCGCCACCGCGGTCGGGATGAGCGACAACGCCGCGTCCCACGCCCTGTCCTCACTCCGGATGGCCGGTGTGGTCGCGGCCGACCGCGATGGCCGCTACCGGCGGTGGTCGGTCACCGACCGGGCCATCCACGACATCCTGCATGCGGTCGGCGCGAGCCATTCGGACCTGCATCCGCATCACTGAACGCGCGAGTCCTGCGCGACACGCCGTTCCAAACGATGCAGGGTCATGTGCGCATCTGTTCCGATGACCATCTGCGGCCTACGGTGTGGGAGTCGCGCCGACCACCGGCTCGTGCACCGCCGCGCAGTTCATCGCCGAGAAGTCGCCGCATCTGCTGGAGGACCTGTGTCAGTTCCTGTTTCGGCCGCAACCGCCGCCCCTACCGAGAAAGCGCCGTCGATCCGGCCGCTGCAGGTGATCCGGTCGGCCGGAAGGGCCCTGCTCGTCGTCCTCGGGCTGCACGTGCTGGCCCTCGGACTACTCTTCGCCTTCGTCATCCCCGGCCACTACCAGGTGAACGGCAAGGTCTTCGGCATCGGGCTGGCCATCACCGCCTACATCCTGGGCGTCCGGCATGCCTTCGATGCCGATCACATCGCTGCGATCGACAACACCACCCGCAAACTCGTCGGCGAGAACCGCAAGGCGACCACTGTCGGCCTGTTCTTCTCCCTCGGGCACTCCACGATCGTCTTCGTGATGGCGCTGCTGCTGGCGGTGGGCGCCAAGGTCGCCTCGACCCTGGTCTCGGACGACTCCGCCGCGCACCAGACCCTCGGCGTCATCGGCACTCTCGTATCCGGGGTCTTCCTCCTGCTGATCGGCGTGATCAACCTCATCGCACTGCAGGGCATCATCCGTGTCTGGCGCGAGGCACGCCGGACGGGAATGGACGAGGCCGCGCTGGAGAAGGCACTGGACGGGCGTGGATTCTTCGCGCGGCTCCTGCGCCCGCTGATGAGGCGGATCACCCGGCCCGGCCAGATGTATCCGGTCGGCGTGCTGTTCGGGCTGGGATTCGATACAGCCACCGAGATCTCGCTACTGGTGCTGGCCGGAGCAGGCGCCGCTACCGGCCTGCCCTGGTACGCGGTGCTGGTGCTACCGCTGCTGTTCGCTGCCGGCATGAGCCTCTTCGACACGCTGGACGGCGCCTTCATGCACGCCGCGTACCACTGGGCGTTCATCCGGCCGGTGCGCAAGATCTACTACAACCTGACCACTACCGGACTGTCGGTCGCAGTCGCCCTGCTGATCGGTGGAATCGAGATCATCGGACTGCTGCACGACAAGCTCTCCTGGAGCGACCCGGTGACTACCTGGATCGCGAATCTGTCGCTCGACTCCGTCGGCTACCTCATCGTCGGACTGTTCGTCGCGGTCTTCCTCGGGTCGACGCTGTACTGGCGGATGGGGCGGGTCGAGGAGAAGTGGACAGCGAAACTGCTGACCGGGCAACCGAATCCGGCCGTCGCCGACTGACCTCATGCACCGGGCAGCAGTTGCCGGCGGGAAGGGGGCCGTCAGCCGTTGCGGTGGTAGACGTCCGGAATGCCGTCGTGGTCGGCATCGACCTCCTCGGCCTCGCAGATCCGCCGGTACACCTTGTTCCGCGAGCGGAGCACCACGGCGGCCAGCATGGCCGCCAATACGGAGCCCACCAGCACTCCGATCTTCGCGTGGTCGTCCGCGCTGCTACCGAAGCCGAACGCCAACTCGCCGATCAGCAGGGACACGGTGAAGCCGACGCCGGCCAGCATGGCCATCCCGAGTACATCGGTCCAGGACAGTTCCTCGTCGAGGCGGGCCTTGGTGAACCTGGACATGAGGAAGGTCGAGCCGAGAATGCCTATCGTCTTGCCGACCACCAGCGCCACGATGATTCCGATCGTCACCCTCTGCGAGAGCGACGATCCGAGACCGCTCAGTCCGCCGACGGTCACCCCGGCGGAGAACAGCGCGAAGATCGGTACCGCGACCCCGGAGGACAGCGGGCGCAATCGATGCTCGAAGTGCTCGGCCAGACCGGGACCGGAGTCCGGCCCGCCGTTCCTGTCGCTGCGCAACACCGGCACGGTGAAGGCGAGCAGGACCCCGGCCACCGTGGCGTGGATGCCCGCCGCGTGCACCAGACCCCAGGTCAGACCCGCCAACGGCAGCAACAGTGCCCAGCTGCGGACCCGTCGTTGCACCAGCACCGCGAAAAGACCGAGCGGGACGATGGCCAGCAGTAGCGGCAGGAACGACAGCGACGAGGTGTAGAAGATGGCGATGATGGTGATGGCCAGGAGATCGTCGACCACCGCGAGTGTCAGCAGGAACGTCCGTAGGCCGGACGGCAGATGTGTGCTGATGACGGCGAGGACTGCCAGAGCGAAAGCGATGTCGGTCGCCGTGGGGATGGCCCAGCCCGCCAGGTCGGGTCCGCCGCCGAGGTTGATCAACGTGTAGATCAACGCGGGGACTGCTACGCCGCTGACGGCCGCCACCACCGGGATCGCCGCCCGGGCGGGGTCCCGCAGGTCGCCGGCGACGAATTCGCGCTTGAGTTCCAGCCCGGCGACGAAGAAGAAAATTGCCAGCAGGCCGTCCGCAGCCCACTGGCCGATGGTCAGATTCAGGTGCAGCGCTTCGACGCCGACGGTGGTGTCCCGGACCTTCGCATAGGACGCCGACCACGGCGAGTTCGCCCAGACCAGGGCGATCACGCTGGCCACCAGCAGCAGCGCACCGCCGACGGTTTCCTTGCGCAGGATCTCGGCAACGCGGCTGGCCTCCGGCCAACTCCCACGCCCCATCGTGCGCCGCTGGGGTTTGGCAGAACCACTCACCGGAGTGCTGTCTGCTGGGAATGGGCTTTCGTCGGGCACCGGGCAACTCCAGGTTTGATCGTCAGGGGCGAATGGGTCGACAGCACAATTGCCGACCAGACTTCCCGGCGCACCACGGGGAACCTTACCGTGCAGGCGGGGCCCCATGGGGATCACCGAGCCCCCGGCCACCAGCGGCGTCAGGACGGGACAGCGCCGATGAGGTGCCCGACCAGGTAGGTCACGCCCACCGCGACTGCACCGAGCAGCAACTGACGGCTACCCGCCCGGATCAGGGGGCGGCCGGTCAGCCGACCGACGAAGGTGCCACCGGCCACCAGCGCGACAGCCGTGATGATCATCGACGCGAGGAGGCCCGGAAACCCGAGCAGATAGGGGATCAGCGGCAACAGCGCACCGATCGAGAACGCGACGAGGGACGCGCCGCCGGCCAGAACTGCCGAGGGCAGGTCCTCCGCGTCGAGCCCCAGCTCGTCCCGGGTGTGAAAACGCAGCGCCAGATCAGGGTCCCTCGACACCGCAGCCGACATCTTCGCCGCGGTCTCCGCATCCGCCCCGTACCCGCGGAAGGTCTCGGCCAACTCGGCCTGCTCGGCGGCCGGGAACTGCTCGTGCATCCGTCGCTCGACGGCGACCTCGGCATGCACCAGTTCGTTCTGATTGGTGACCGAGACGTACTCCCCCGTGCCCATCGAGAACGCGCCGGCCACCAGCCCGGCCAGGCCGGTCAGCACGATGGCGTGGGTCGAACCGCCACCACCGCCGACGCCGGCGATCAACGAGGCGTTGGTGACAAGGCCATCGACCGCGCCGAATACGGTGGGTCGCAGCCACCCTCCGGAAACATCTCGGTGACGATGGTTCCAACCGGAGCGCAGGGCCGCCTCCGTGACCGCGGCCTCCCTGTTGTCGACCGGCTTCAGATTCTTCTCGTTACTCACGACCAGATTGTGCACGGTGTGTCGATCGACACGGAGACGGCACGCGGACCTGCCGACGTCCGGGCGATCATTGTGACGAGACACGTTGCACTGCAACAGCTCAGCAGAATCCAGTCACGGTCATCGTATGCAACTTCGGACAGTTTTGCATAGTTTTGCGCGTTGAAGACGCTCGAGCAGCGTGCTTCTATGTGGGAGGTACAGCAGAGTGCCAGCCAGATCCATCAGTGATCGAGGATTCCGTCGTGACCTCTGCCCAGACTGCCGTGCACTCCAGCACCACTGTGCACCCCATTTCTACCGTGCACTCCACTGCGCCCCTGCATGCCACTGCTCCCGTGCAGTCAGCTGCTTCCGTTCACCCCGAGGCCGACCTCCGCCAGCAGGATGCACTCTTCCGGCTGACCCGAGCCCGTGCGAGCGGCGACGCCCGTGCCATCCGTTCGGCCGAGCACGAGGTGGTCAGTTCGCACCTGAGCCTGGCCACCGCTCTGGCGCGTCGCTACCAGCGACGTGGCGTCGAGTTCGAGGACCTCCAACAGTTGGCGCGACTTGGTCTGGTCAAGGCGGTGAAGCGCTGGCAGCCGGAGATCGGTGGCGAGTTCCTCCCCTACGCCTACCCGACGATCCTCGGGGAGATCAAGCGGTACTTCCGCGACCACGGCAATTCGATCCGGGTCCCTCGCGGCCTGCGTGAGCGGTACGCCGAGGTGCAGTCCGTCGCCGAGTCACTCGAACAGCAGCTCGGACACACTGCCAGCGAGAGCGAACTGGCCCATGCGGCCGGCATCTCGGTGGAGCTGGTGCATGCCGGTCTGGCCGCCGTCGCCAGCTGCAACGTGCTCAGCCTCGACGAGCTGACGGTTCGCTCCGCTGCCGCCGACCGGCCGAGCTCCGGTGCTGAATCCGAACTTCGCAGGGTGGAGGACCTGATGCTGGTACGTCAGGCGATCGGCAGACTGACCGACCGGGAGCGGAAGATCCTGCGGCTCCGGTTCTTCGACGGACTCAGCCAGCTCAAGATCGGTGAGGCCATCGGTGTGAGCCAGATGCAGGTCTCCCGTCTGGTGCGCGGGGTGCTGTCCAAGCTCAAGATCTACATCGACGAGTCCGACGCGGAACCACGACTGGCCTGCTGAAATCGACGTCCTGAACGGCGCACCACCGGTTCCGCGTGATGAGAACGGCTACGCCGAACTGGATTCCTACGGAGCGATCGGTGACGGCCGGACCATCGCGCTGATCGCGATGGACGGTCGCATCGATTGGCTCCCGTTGCCCGACATGCATTCCCAGCCGGTGTTCGCCGCTCTGCTGGACGCCGAGAATGGTGGCTACCTCTGGCTGAGGCCCCGCGAACCGTTCACCGTCACCCGTGAATACGTCTCGGGGACGAACGTGCTGGCCACCACCTTCCTGACGAAGTCAGGCAGCGTCCGGATCACCGACTCGCTCAATACCGGAGTCGCCGGACGGCTGCCGTGGGTCGAACTAGCTCGCCGCATCGACGGACTCGACGGCAACGTCGAGCTCATCGCGGACGTAGTCCCGGGCACGTGTCTCAACACGGCATCACCCTGGGTCGACCACACGGTGCACGGCCCCGTGTTGCGGGCCGACGGGATCAGCATGGCTGTGCGAACGATCGACAGCGACCAGGTGACCACGAGCACCACTGCCGTGACGGCCCGCTATCGGACCTCACCCGGTTCTCGGCAGCTGCTGGCTCTGGTGGCCACCGAGAGAGAACCTCTCCTGCTCCCCGAATCCGCCGCCATCGACGCGGGGGTCGATCGCACGATCGCCAACTGGCGGGTGTGGTCCGCCGAATGCGCGTGGGACGGGCCGTTCGGCGAGATCGTGCTCCGCAGCGCCTTGGCGCTCAAGCTGCTGATCTACGCGCCCACCGGTGCCATCGTGGCCGCGGCGACGACATCCTTGCCGGAGGCAGCCGACGGCAGCAAGAACTGGGACTACCGGTACGCCTGGGTGCGCGACATGGCGTATTCGCTGACGGCCCTGTTCCGGTTCGGGCTCCGCGAGGAGACCCACGGGGCGATCAGCTGGCTGCTGTCCACCATCAACCAGCACGGACCGGACCCGCACATCTTCTACCAACTCGACGGATCCCCCGCCGATGACGAGCAGATCTTCGACGTGCCGGGTTGGCGTGGCATCGGAGCGGTCCGTCGTGGCAACGGTGCGGCCGATCAGCTGCAACTCGGGGTGTTCGGTGACCTGTTCAGCATCGTCGGCCTGTACGTGGACAACGGCAACGTGTTGGACACCGGAACCGGTGCCCTCCTGGCCTCCATCGCCGACACGGCCTGCGATCGCTGGCGCAGCAAGGACTCGGGCATCTGGGAGCTGGAGGATCTGCGGCACTACACCACTTCCAAGCTCGGCTGCTGGCAGGCGCTCACCACCGCGGTGCGTCTCGCGGAGATCGGCCAGATCCCCGGGGACGCCCGGCGCTGGCGGACCGAGGCAGCCGCCATCCGCGACTGGGTACAGGACAACGCCTGGTCGCCCGAGCGCGGTGCCTACGTCTGGTATCCGGGCAGCGACGAGTTGGACGCCTCGATCCTGCTGCACGCCATCAGCGGCTTCGACCGTGGTGCTCGGATGCGGTCCACCATCGGGGCACTGCAGGCCGAGTTGGGCGCCCCTCCGCACCTGTACCGGTTCTCCGGTGCCGACGAGCAGGAGGCGGCCTTCGTAGCCTGCTCCTTCTGGATGGTGTCCGCGCTGCACCTCACGGGCCAGTCGGAAGAGGCCCACCAGCTGCTGGAATCGTTGATGGACACCACGAATGACGTCGGGCTGCTGGCCGAGATGGTCGCCCCGGAGAGCGGGGCGTTCGTCGGCAACCTTCCGCAGGCGCTCAGCCACCTGGCGCTGATCCACGCGGCGATCACCGTGGCCACCCCGCCACCGGACCGCTGATCGTTGCACAGCCGTTCCGCTGCAGTGCTTGTCAGCCGAGCGTGACCAACTCTCGCGGATCGTCGCCCGGCAGCATCCGGTCTTGCACCACCGCAGTCACCGTGACGTCGTTGAAGTCACCGATCTTCCGTATCATTCTGGTGATGGTCAAACAGAGCGCCGGCGACGAGAACTTCCAGAAAGGCGTTTCCTCGGTGTGGTCATACTCCGAAGATTCGGTCTCCCGGCCGACTGCTGATCGATCCGACGTCAAGGATCCACTCGGCTTCGCCGGCGACATGGCCGATTTCGCTCTCTCCCTGCACGAGTCGACGGACGACACGTCCGAGCTGATCCTGCACCAGATCGTCGAAGGCGCCGTCTCGATCATCCCCCACGTCGCCCACGCCGCGATCCTGACGCCTGCGGGTCCGCGCCGGCTGCAGGCCCGCGCGTCCTCGGGTGGAAGACTGCCCGAGAAGATCCTGGAATTGCAGAACGAGTTCGGCACCGGCCCCTGCCTGGACGCGCTCGAGTCGCACGAGCAGATCCGGGCCGATGACCTGGCTGTCGATCCACGGTGGCCGGGTTTCGTCGAACCCGCTGCCGAAGCCGGTGCTGCGGGCATGCTCTCGACCCCACTGCTGGTCGGTGGCGACACCATCGGGGTCCTGACCCTGATCAGCGCGACCCCCGGATTCGACGACGAAGCAGAAAGTCTGGCCCGGATCTTCGCGGCCCACGCAGCAATCGCTCTCTCCGGAGTACAGCGTAACCGGGACATGATGGCCGCATTGACGAACCGGGATGTGATCGGCCAGGCCAAGGGGATCCTGATGGAACGATTCAAGCTCACCCCGGACCTGGCCTTCGCGGCACTTGTCCGGGTGTCGACGAACTCCAACGTCAAACTCCGTACCGTCTGCGAAGAGCTGTGCCTCACCGGATCTCTCCCGGAAGAGCGACGGTCCCGGGCCAGCGGTGGGTCCAATGGGCGGGTCGACGCAACCGTGGCAGCCGATGCGTCCCGCGGTTGACGGCCCACTCCACGGGTACTGAACGGTCAAGCGGCTGGCTATTCCGGACTAGTCCAACTGCCCAGGTCTCACCGCTTCAAGACCGAGGCGGTGGGGCCGAACCCTCCATCGTTTCCGGCGCCAGACTGCGACGCAGCAGTTCGAATCCCTCCTCCAATGCGATCCGGGGCGACCATTCCAGCACCGCCCGGGTGTGTCGTTGGTCGAACCAGTGTGCGGTCCCGAGTTGTTCGGCCAGGAAGGACGTCATCGGCGGCCGGTCGTTACGGTGGATCAGGCTCCAGAGGTCCTCGACCACTCGGCCGGCCAGTGACGCCACCGGCAGCGACACGTGGCCGCGCGGACCCGGTACGCCCGCGGCAAGGCATACCCTGCGCAGGATCTCGCCCACCGATCTCGGTTCGCCGTTGCTCACCACCAGCGACTCGCCGTGCACGGGGCCGCATCGATCGAGAGCCGCGACCAGAGCGTCGACCGCGTTGTCCACGTAGGTGGTGTCGATCAGTGCCGCACCGGTACCGATCATCGGCAGCCGGCCGGCGGCGGCCCGTTCGATGATCGGCTGGACCAGCTGGGTGTCCCCCGGTCCCCAGACCAGATGCGGTCGGATGCAGAGCACCGCGAGATCCTCGGAATCGGCCTCGAGAGCCAGCAGCTCGGCGGCCGCCTTGGATCGAGAGTAGTTGCTGCGCGCGGTGTCCGGGTCGGCCGGCCCGGCGCCGGCGCCGACCAACGCCGCCCCGGCATGCGAGACGGACGGCGACGAGACGTGCACCAGCCGGCCGACGCCGAACCGGCGGCATCCGTCGATCACGGCCCTCGTGCCGTCGATGTTGACCCGGGCGAACTCCGCCCAGGGGCCGAACACGTCGACCTTGGCCGAAAGGTGGAGCACGGCGTCCTGGCCGCGGACGGCCTGCGCGACGGTCCGTGGATCGGCGATGTCGCCCAGCACCTCCCGGCAGTCCACTCCGGCCGGACGCCGTTGCAGCACGGTGACGGTGTCACCGCGCGCGAGCAACGCCACCGCCGTTGACCGACCCATCATGCCGGTGGCCCCGGTGAGCAGGACCTTCATCCGCCGGCCAGCACCTTGGCCGCCCAGATCCCGACCGCAGCCCGGTCGATCTTCGAGTTGTGCCGGATGTCGACCGGAAGCCGATCCGTCGTCAGGACCGAGGCGACCTCGTGGCCGGCGGCCGCCCGTACGGCGTCGAGCATCGGGAGGTCGGCGAGCGGTCCGCCCGGCGCGGTCACCACGACCACCACTTGTTGCGTGCCCGCCGGGCCGACACCCACGGCGGCCACGCCGGTCGGGCCGACATCCGCGAGTCCGCTGTCGAACAGGGCCGACTGCACCCGCAGCTCGATGCCGACCGGGGTCACCGGGCCGGAGGGCGTGCTGATGACGTGTACGAGCCGCCCCTGGATCCAGAGGCGGCCCTGTCCGTCCAAGAAGCCCACATCGCCGGTGCGGTGCCATCCCGGATGGTCCGCAGCAGCCCTGTCGGTCACCCAGCGGGCGTCGTACCGATCCCTGATGTGCTCGGCCGTTGCCCAGATCTCCCCCGTGATCCCGGGTTTGGCGGTCAGCGTCCGGGAGGGTGTCCCGGCCGAGTCCAACTCGGCGATCCGCAACCGAACACCGGCCAGCGGGCGACCGACGCACACGCCGTCACCATCACCCGCCTCGTCGATACCGGTGAGCGAGATATCCGTCAGGGGAAGAGCCTCGGTCATGCCGTAGGGCGTGTGCAGCTCGGCCTGCGGTAGCAGGAGGCCGACCTGTCGGAGCAGCTCGGCGGGCACCGACGACCCGGCGCTCATCAGCAATCTGACACCCGATAACGCGGCCCGCCCGCTCGGGGAGAGCCGGGTCCCGGTTGCCACCACGTTCCGGAGCGCCGCGGGCGAGGCGAAGACCACCGAGGCATCGACGGCCGAGGCCGCCTCGGCAAGTGCGGAAGCGGTGAGCCGGCCGGGTTTCGTCACGTCGGTCCGCGGGACTGCCGACGGCACACCGAGAGCCGGTCCGTAGAGGGCGAAAGGCGCGAAGGCGGCAACGATCCGATCGTCGCCACCCAGTCCGTAGGCATCCCTGATGACTTCGAGCTGAGCACGTACCTGACGGTGCCGGTAGAGCACCCCCTTTGCCGGACCAGTGGCTCCGGAAGTGAACAATACGGCCGCCTCCTCATCGCCTCCGGCGTCGGGAGCGTGGGACCGCATGACGCCGTCCAGGGCGAGCTGCGGAAGGTTCCCGTCGACGTGCCCGAGGCGCTGCATCGCGGCGAAATCGTCGCGGACGGAGAAGCGTCGCCCTGGAAGGCGCATCAGCCTGGCGGCGAGCAGTCCCGCACGATCGGCGACCAGATGGTCGATCTGCGCGCTCCGCAGTGCGCGGCCCATGCCCCGCAGCCCAAGACCCTTGTCCGCCACCACGATCACGCCGCCGGCGCGCCAGACGCCGTACAGCGCAACCGTCAGCTCGATCGACGGCGGAACCATCAACGCGACCCGGTCCCCGGGGCGCAGACCGGCCGCATTCAGACCGGCCGCGGTGTTCCGCACGCGCGTGTTCAGCTCCGACCAGCTCATGCTGCGGCCACCGACCTCGACCACCGCAGCACCGGGGTCGCCGGCCCGGGCCTCCAGTCCGGCGAGCACCGACGGGCGGGCTACCTCCGACGTGGCCCCGACCGGCGGTGCCGCGGACGTGTTCCCGACGCGCAGCGTCCCGACCCAGGTCGAGATCGCGGACACGTAGTCGGGTGCGTCCTCCGGGAGCAGGTGGCTGGCCTGCTCGTAGCGGTGCAGTACCGGATCCGCCAGGCGGTGCATCAGGTCGCGGAGGTAGACGTCGCCGAACACCGGGTCGCGGGGCCCCCAGAGCAACAGCGCCGGCACCTCGAGGTCGGGCAGCGATTCGGCGATCGCCTTAACCGCCGGGTGACTGGGATGATCTGCCTCAAAGGGGATGTCGGCGACGAACTCACCGATCGAACGCCGACGGGCCACGGTGCGGTAAGGGGCGGCGAACGCTCGACGGATGTCGACCGGCAGGCGGGGCCAGGTGAGCGAGGTGGTCACCCGGACGAACAACGGCGTCCACCGGCAGGCGATCCGGTTGACGAGTTCCAGGTGAGCGAGGCGGATCAGCAGCGGACCCCGGTCACCCTCGGGCTGATTCACCGCCGTATTCGTCAGGATCACACCGGCCAGTTGCCGCCGGTGTGCAAGGGCCCAGCCGAGTGAGATGATGCCGCCCCAGTCGTGCGCCACCGTGACGACCGGCCCACTCCGATCCGGCCCGGTGATCCCCAGGGCGTCGGTCAGCCGGCCGAGGTCGTCGATCCGTTCGGCGAGCACGCGGGGGCGGTCGATCCGCTCGGAGAACCCCATGCCGAGTTGGTCGACGGCGACGACGCGCCATCCTGCAGGAGCCGAGGCCAGCAGTCGCCGCCACAGGTAGCTCCAGGTCGGGTTGCCGTGCACGCACAGCAGGGTGCCAGTTGGTTCGGCCTCTGGTTCCGCGCGTGCGGACCACGAGTCCAGTACGTGGAAGGTGCGTTCGACACCGTCCAGGTCGATGACGCCGACGAGGCGGGACCAGGCCGGGTCAAGGCCTGGCAGTCCCTGGGGCGGCACTGAAGCCGACGCAGTGCGCAGTCTTGCCCGTGTTCGTATCGTTCGCAGTGTTTCCAGTCGAGAACTGCTGCTCACCAGACGATCTCGGAGAACGAAGCATTCAGGCCCGACCCGATGCCCATCAGCAGCACGCGGTCCCCGGCCGAGAGGTCGCCCACCACACCGGCCAGGGTGAACGGGATGGCCGCCGGCCCGAGGTTGCCGCGGGTGGGGAAGGTCAGCGGAACCAGCGCCGGATCGAGGTCGAGAGCCTTCGAGATCGCCTGGGTGTGGACGTTGCTGACCTGGTGCATCACGTATCGGTCCATCCCCGACTCCCACCCGAAGTCGACGGCCGACTCGGCCCACAGGTCCATCGTCAGAGCCAGACCCGCATTCATCAGACCCGTGCTGTCGGTGCGCATGTCGTCCATGTCGCCGACGCACAGAAGATGGTGCTCGCTCCCGGCTCTCGTCGCCCCGCCGAGGAACCGATGGCCCTCGGGGTGGGCATCCGTCCGACCGAGCACCATGGCCGCCGCGCCGGATCCGAGGGTCAGCGACGCGAACTGGGCGAAGACCTGCTTGGCATTCGCGTCGCCGTTCTGAAGCCGACTGATGGTCGAGTCGTGGATTCCACGGGCGTCCTCGCCGTTCACGACGAGCGCGTAGTCGATCTGGCCGCTCTCCAGCATGGCCGCCGCCAGTTGCATCCCGTTCACGAAACCGAGGCAGGCGTTGGTGACGTCGAAGTTCTGACAGGAGCTCGGCAGGCCGAGCGTGTGGTGTACGGCGACGGCGGTCGACGGTTCGAGGTGTTCGCGACTCACCGAGGTGTTGACCATCAGGCCCACCTGGCCCGGGTGGATTCCGGCCTCGGCCATCGCCTTCGCGCCGGCCATCGCCGCGCCGTCGGCGAAGGTGGTCCCCCTGTTCCACCAGCGCCGCTCCTGGATGCCCGCCAGTCGTTGCAGCATCCCGGGGCGAAGGCCCACCCGCTGGTAGACCTCGGACAGCCGATCGTCCATCTCGGTGGACGTCACGACGACCGGCGCATCGATGGCGCAGACCGCGAGGACGGACGTGTTGCTGAACCGGTGGATGGAGTTCCCGCGCATGTAGACAGACCTTCCTGCGGTGCCGAGGGGATCGCCGTTGGCGAGTCGAGGGCCGATGGCGGACGAGTCCCGTGGATCAGCTCCGCAGTCCCTTACTCCACGGTAGTGGACTCCTGGCGACCGGCGGCGGATCGGACGGCCGCCCGGCGACCAACCGTTACTTCGGACGAGGTCTCTGACCAGCGGAGATGCAGCAAGACAGCCGAGCACCCCAGCTTGGTGTGCCATCCGTCACGATCGCCGGGCCGGAAGGGCGATGACTACCTCAGGGCGGACACCATCGGGCACTGGAACGTGCGGGCCGACAGACCCACCTTGTTCAGGTACGTGGCGACGATGTGCCACGCCCGCAGAATGGTCACCTCGTGGTATTCGATCTCGTTGTTCGCGCAGAAGTTCTGGACGATCGGCCGGACCTTGTGCAGGTGGGGGCGGGGCATGCTCGGGAACAGGTGGTGCTCGATCTGGTAGTTCAACCCACCCATCGCGAAGCTGGCCACCCGTCCACCGGCGACGTTGCGCGACGTCAGCACCTGGCGGCGGAAGAAGTCGATCCGGGAATCGTGCGGCAGGATGGCCATTCCGATGTGGCTGGCCGCGAAGGAAGTTCCCAGGTACATCCCGGTGACCGCCAGCTGGACGCCAAGGAATGCGGCGGCCTTGCCCGGCGACAGGAAGATGAAGAGGATCGCGGGATATCCCCCGAGGCGCACGATCAGCATCCCCGCCTCGATCCAGCGGCGCTTCAAGCCACGGCGGGTGATGACGGCCTGAACGCCCTGCACGTGAAGGTTGAGCATCTCCACCGTCAGGATGGGGAAGAACCACCAGCCCTGGTGTTCGTGCAGGAACGCGAGCAGCCGCTGGCGTGGCGGCTTCTCCGGCGGGTAGAAGTGCACGACGGACGCGTCGATGTCCGAGTCCTTGCCGATCTGGTTCGGTGCTGCGTGGTGCTTGTTGTGCTTGTTGTGCCACCAGGCGAGGCTCACGCCTCCGAAGAACGTGCCCATCACCAGAGCCGTCATCTCGTTGGCTTTGTGCGAAGCGAAGATCTGCCGGTGTGCGGCGTCGTGGCTGAAGAAGATGATCTGGGTCAGTACCAGGCCGAGTGCTGCGGCGACCGCCATCTGCACCCAGCTGTCGCCGATGAACGCGAAGGCCACCCAGACACCGGCCAGCGCCACGGCGAGCATCGCGATCCTGGACGCGTAGTAGACGTAGGCGCGGCGCATCAGGTCCAGTGCCTGCGCCGACTGCAGGACCTTCGAGTAGTCGCTGGGCGGACGCTGCGCGCGGCTGGGTCTGTCAGCTCGCCCGGTGACCGCTGAATTGGTGAGAATGGCCTGTCTCATTTCTCTAGCTGGTGGGTGTCGATGATCGCATTCAATTGCCGCCGCAAAGCCATCAAAACCATATCCATGCCCAGGATCAGCTCGAGGTCACCAGTTTCGGCAGCCAGAGCGGGCCCGAGAGCAAGAATACGGGGATATCGTTGGTGCGTCATGAAGTCCACGCCGAGCCTGGGAAAGACCGGCGAGGAACCTGAATCCTTGGTCAGATCGTGCACTTCGTGCAAGATGTGCCCGACCAGAAACCCCGTGTAGAACCGATAGGCCTGGAGGGCGCCCGTCTGGTCGAATCCGGCGTCCGCCAGCAGAGCGAGCAGCCCCTCCACCCAGCGCAGCCCGGAGGTCGGCAGCAGCGCGGGAGTGAGGGCGAGCGGCCGGGTGAGCAGGAACGGAACCATCCGCGGGTGGTCGACAGCGATCTTGCGAAAGGACTGCGCCGCCAACCGGAGTGCCTGTTCCCAGTCGCCCCCGCTCGTCGGCGGGACACTGAGACCCTCCAGGACGAGCTCGGCGACGGCATCGAGCAGTGCCGCCTTGCTCTCGGTGTGGTGGTACAGGCGCATGGGATCGCGTCCCAGAGCCTGACCGAGCTTGCGCATCGACAGCGCTTCCACGCCGTCGGTGTCGATGAGATCCAGAGCTGCGTGAATCACCCGATCGCGGGTCAGTATTTCGCCAGGCTGAATACTTTCAGCTCTCCTGTCCGGTACCTGTCGGGCGACTGGCGAACTTCGCCCGGCACCAGTGCAGCCGACGAATTGCGGCGGCGTGTTTCTAGGAGCTACACCGTAGAGCCTACGGGCTGATGAGCAGATCCCGGCAGATTCCCACGTGTCAATCCTGTATCAGTCCGCCGATGATCGGCCACCAGCCCGAAACAGGAACGCAGCGTCAGACTTATGCAGCAGAGGGTCAGTACCTTCTGGGACAACTCGGCCGATGTACGACCCTGATGCGGCGGGCGTCGGTCACCTGATCGCCGGTGTCCGGTAGTTCATAGGGGCACCCGCAGACGTTCATCTCGTGCTTTGCCGCCTGCACGATGTCCGTGGCACTCGTGTAGACGGCCGCCTTGTTCCGCTCGATCTGGGACATCGCGTTCATGATGGCGACGAAGCGATCGGCGTCCTCCGGGGTGCTCTCGGAGATGGGGAGCCCGATCAGCGCCAGGAATCGGGCCTCGAGATCCGGTGACGGCAGTTCCATGCCCGCGTGTCCCGTCGGTCGGAACTCAAGGGACTGCCCGGGGGCTGCATGCAGATCCGCAGGTGCATTCGGGGCAAGGTCGCTCGTGGTGTTCGACCTGACCAGGATCGTAGCCTTGATCTGGGAATCATCCGACGGCGTGCTCCGGTGTGCCCGGTCGGTTCCGCGTGATGGAGCACCGACCGCGGCCGTGGTCGTCCGGTCATCATCGACTCATTAGTCTCAAGATCGAGAGTCTCAAGATCGAGGCGGAACGACACGGGGTCGGAGGGAGTCGAGGAATGACGGAGGTGACTGCAGCGTGACGGACCAGTCGAGGCCGGCTGCGTTGCCGCCGGCAGCCGTCGCCGTCGGTACCTTCGGCTACCTGCCGGGCGTCGCCAGGATGGAGTGGTCGGACGAGCTCTTCTCGATTTTCGGCTTCGCACCGCACGAGATCGTGCCGACCCTGGCGCTGATGTCCAGTCACCAGGACCCGCAGGACCGCGCGGACTGGGATCTGACGGTCGAGCGGGTACTCGCGGACGCACGTCCGGTCAGCCTGTGGCATCGGATCATCGACAGCGGGCGACGGCGGAGAACCTTGTTGACGACGATGGACGTCCCGGCCGGAGGTCCTGGGTCGGAATTGCGCGGTACCGTCACGGACCTGACCGAACGACTCCGTCAGGACCACGACGAAGAAATCGGCCGTGCGGTCGCCCGATCGTCGGAGACGCGGGCCGTCATCGACCAGGCCAAGGGTGTGCTGATGGCCACCATGGACCTCGATGAGGAGCAGGCCTTCGAACTTCTGCGATGGCATTCGTCGTACACCAACATGAAGCTTCGTGACCTCGCCGCTCTGCTGCTGGAACGCCTTGCCGATCCTGACAAGGCTGGGCTGCTGCCGCGCCAGCGCCTGGCCGCGGTGCTCGCGGGGCTGAACGGCCGACGTCGGTCCGCTCCCCCGGTCCGCCGTTCCGGGGCGTTGACCTCACCGGCGGCCAGAGCGGCCGACCGTTCCAAGGCGGTTTCTGCCCGGATCTCCCCGGAGCTCCTGCCCCGGACGCTGGTCAGCGCGGTGGAAGCGGCCTCCGTCAGCATCTCGATCGCAGACTGCCTCTCACCGGACTGGCCGTTGGTCTACGTCAACCCCGCCTTCGAGAAGCTGACGGGTTACCGCAGCGAGGACATCGTCGGTCGTAACTGCCGATTCCTGCAGGGCCCCAACCTGCACTCGGCCCAGGCCACGGCCATCAAGACGGCGGTGAGACAGGGTCAGGAGATCCGCAGCGTGCTGCGGAACTACCGGCTTGACGGGACGGCGTTCTGGAACGAGCTGCACCTGTCTGCCGTGCGCAACGAGGCCGGCGTGGTGACGCACTACATCGGCTACCAGAACGACATCTCCGAGCGGGTGGAACGCGAACTGCAACTCGAGCAACTCGCCTACCACGACCCGGTGGTCGACCTGCCCAACGAGGCGGCCGCGATACGCCATCTCGACGCCCTTCTGTCCGGCGGTGAAATTTCCGACGTGCTGTACATCCGGCCGTCCGTCCGGTCCGCCGACGGTGATCCGCTGCGGGCCGAGGACGACAACGAACTGCTGTGCCTGATCGCCCAGCGCCTTCGAGCCGCGCTTGGCGACGACGTCTTCCTGGCCTCGTTGCGCGGCGGTTTCCTGGCCGTGGCGGACGCACTGCCCGTCGGTCTGTCCGGCGTCCTGGACCGGACCCTGGCAGACCCCGTGCCTGACGGCAACGAACCGAGAACGATTTCAGCCACCCTGGGATTCGGACGATCGCCTGCCGACGGCTCAGACGCCCGATCGCTGATCGACGCGGCGCGCACGGCCAGCAGCTGAGACACCTGGTCCACCGGTCGACGCGACCCACGACCGGGATCAGCTGCTTTCGACCGCCGTTCGGTACGCCGGGATGCCGAGCAAGTCGTCCACCGTGGCGAAGCGATATCCCTGATCGAGCAGGGCGCCCACCACTATCTTCGTGGCGGCCACCGTCATCGCGCGATCTCCACCGCGGGAGTCGAATCCGTCGTGGAAGATCAGGATCGCCCCCGGCCGGGCCTTGGCCAGTGCGCGGGTGGCGATCCGGCGTGCTGACGGCTGGAACACCTCGAAGGCGTGCGCGAACTCCCCGGAAACAGCCTGGAGTCCATGTCCACGAAGGGTTTTGAAGAGCGCCGGGGTACGGAGCAGCCACGGCGGCCGGTACAGCATCGGGGTGCGACCCGTCACTCTCGTCAGGATCTCCTGGGTGACGGCGGTCTCGGTCCGCTGGGCCGCCGGCCGCACGCAGCGGCCCATGGCGTGGGAATAGCTGTGATTGCCGATGACGTGTCCCTGCTCGATCAGCGCTGCCGGGACGTCGGGAAATCGCGCGACGCAACGGCCCACCTGGAAGAACGTGGCAGTGATGCCGTGCTCGTGCAGGAAGTCCGCTATCTGCGAGGTGAACGGCTCGTTGGGACCGTCGTCGAAGGTGAGGGCGATGACCTTTTGGTGGGTCGCTGCCTTTCCTGAATCCGCTTTGCGTCCATCGTCCGGACGGAATCCTCGGAAGGGGAACCGGCCGAGTGCCTGCGAATACGACGAGAGCATCAGCCAGTAGGCCGCTCCCGATACCCCCACGGCGCAGATCGCCGACCACCACACGGTTCCCGGGGGGCGCGAGGGCCGGATTCGCACCGTCAGACCACTTCGTCGCGGTCGAAGTCCCGGTCCGGATCGCTGTCCCGGCCGCGGCACCCGGAGGCGAGCGGCAGCGTCGTCGGTGCGGTCACCTTCGGATGGCGAAAGGCCGGCGCCATGCCCAGCACGGGCCGGCGGAAGATCCGGTTCAATGCATAGCCGAGGATGTAGTAGTAGAAGAACGAGACGGCGAAGTTGTACACCACGCCTTCGTCCATCCGGCGGGCCGAGGTGTGGGTCGGATTGGCCGGGTCGAAGGCCACCTTGCCCTTCTTCCGCAATCGCCGGAGCAGGTCGAGTTCGTCACCGCCCTGGGCGAGTCTGGTGTCGTATCCGGTGAAGGCGTCCTTCCGGAATGCGAAATTCGTCGCCGTGATGTAGACGACCGGGCCGCCGAAACGCTGGACCAGCACGACCGCGCCGAACAGCATCTTCTGCAGCCACAATCCCCAGCGCGGTCCGTCGTGGAAGTAGCACGGGCCACCGACCGCGATCCCCCGCGGGTTCCGGTCGAACCATCGATCGATGTTGGACAACCAATCAGGGGCATAGACGGTGTCGGCATCCGCCGAGACGACGATCTCCCCCGAGGCGGACTCGGTTCCGCGCTGCCTCGCCTGGCAGACTCCGCGAGCCTTTTCGAAGACCACGAGCGCGCCGTGCGCCCTCGCCAGCGACGCGGTCTCGTCGTTGCTGTTGTTGTCGACGACGATGACCTCGTATGTTCCCCGGTAGTCCTGTCCAGCCAAGGAAGACAGGCAGTCGCCGAGGTAGAACTCCTCGTTGAAAGCAGGGATGACGATGCTGAAGCGAACCCGGTCGCTCGCCGACGGCTTTTTCAACATCTGCTGGGGCACCCACTCTTCTCTGGGGCTCGTCGCCCGATTCCGGGGCTCGTCGCCGAATCGTCTCTGGGGCTCGTCGCCCATGGCAATGCGGTAACTACTATGGTGACAGTAGTACCTGGACCCTCGTGGCGAGGCACGACCGGCAGAATCGGAGCTCGAGCAATCATCACCGCACAGCCGGATGACGAAGAGCCGATCTTGACCGGACCGTTCGGTGAACAACGGGCACTGGGCGTCCCTCGATGGTGACCTGGGCGGTGATCGCGGCGTTGGCCAGCGCCTTCTGCTTCGCCCTGGCTGCCAGCCTGCAACAGCGCGAGGCGTTGCGCACGCAGGAGTACGGCGTGGCCGACCCGCGCCTGCTGATGAAGCTCGCGAGGCGCCCGCTCTGGCTGGCCGGAATCGTCGCCGACATCCTGGCCGCCGTCCTGCACGTGGTGGCGCTCGGGCTCGGATCCATCACGCTCGTCCAGCCGCTCGGCGTCACCGGTCTGCTGTTCGCGATCCCCCTGGTCGCGCTGCTGCGACGCAGCCGGGTCCGTGGACGCGACCTGTTGGCGGCCATCGTCGTCCTGATCGGCCTGGTCCTGTTGCTGCGACTGTTCCCGACAGCGGTCGAATCGTCGCCGGCCGGTCTCTCGGCCTGCCTCTGGATCGTGGTGGCCACGCTGCTGTTGAACGCGGGGTGTGCCATCGCTGCGCATGTCGCACCGGGACGTCCTCGAGCCCTGCTGCTCGCGGCGGCCGCCGGCATCGCCTTCGGGATCGTCGCAGTACTGGTCCGCGTGCTCCTGCAGGGTCTCGGCCACTCCGGCCGGACCCCGGTCACCGTGACTGCGGCGATCAGCATCGTCGTGCTGGCGTTGGTCGGCTACCTGCTGCTCCAGAATGCTTACCGTGCCGGGCATTTCGCCGCTTCACTGGCTACTGCGGTAGTGGTGGATCCGTTGGCGGCCATCGCGGCGAGCGCGATCCTGCTGCGTGAATCCCTGCCCACCGGATCGGGGCATCTGGCGGTCGCGGGGCTGGCCGGCGCATTGGTCGTCGGTGGGGTGGCCATGCTGGTCCGCTCGCCTGCTCAGCTGTTCGTGGCCCAGGAACCGACGCCGATCTCCCTGGGCTCCACCGGGTGTCCGGGCTCCACCGGGTCTCCGGGCTCCACCGATCGCTGACCGACGGACGCGGCCTGGCGCGGCAGGGTGTCGGAGACGATGGGTGCGATGTCGTGCAGCAGCCTGCCGATCCGCTGCTCCGGTGTCTCCTCCGGCGCGAGGGGTCGGGAGATGCCGCCGGTGATGGTGGTGGCGACGTCTCTGAGCTTCATGTTGCCGTGCGAGGCATGCCAGCTCAACACGGCGAAGGCGTCATCGGCGGACACGCCCTGCACCATCATCAGGGCGCCCTTGGCCTGTTCGATGTCGGCCCTGGCAGCGGACGACCTGTTCACGGCTTCGTTGAGTTCCTGCCGGGAGGCGTGTACCGCCGCGGCCGTGATGTCGACGAAGTATCCCTGCACCGACGCGACCCGACCGGAGCCGTCCAGGTAGCCGCGGCCGATGGTGACGACCGTCCTGATTTCCCGACGACTGGTGACGATCCGGTGCCGGCAGCAGTAGGGGGCCCCCGTCGCCAACACGGCTGCCAGCACCTGGTCGGTGTGGGCCCGGTCGTCCGGATGCTTGTGCGCCACGAAGACCGCGGTGGTCGGGACGATCTCGCCCGGCTCGAATCCGTGCATCTCGTAGAGGCCTGGCGACCAGGTCCACGTATCCGCGGTCACCGAGTAGTCGAACCAGCCGACCGGCTCCCGCGTGCCGCCCGCCATCGCTTCGATGACCGGCTTCAACATGTCGTCCACGCCTGAACACCCCGCCTTCGACCAGGACGTCGGAGCGTGATCGCTCCAGGGATTACCTTCGCACACGACGACCGAACGTGGTCGACCAGTCACCTTGCGCACACGATTGTGATGAAAGTGTAGTGAGAAATCCCGCGGGCGATGGAATCGCCTGCGACCGGATCACCTGGGATCGGATCATCTGGGATGGCATCGGATCGCCGACCTCAGATCGCGAGACAGAGTCGGTAGGCATCCAGGATCGCCGCATGTACGTTGCGGCTGGCGACCGCGTCGCCGATCCGGAACAGCTGGTAGGTGCCGGTCGGGTTCGGCGCCAGCTCCTGGGGTGACGTGGCCAGCAGGGCCCGTTGGTCGACGGCTCCGAGATTGCTCGAGCCCGGCACCAGCGAGTGGTACAGCTCGTCGTTCGGCAGGGTGCCGTGTTCGACCACCACCTGGTCGACGGTCAACTCGGTCTCGAACCCGCCGTACTCGGTGAACAGCGTGACGACCAACCGGCCATCGCTACCCTTTCGGACTGACCTGAGCTGTTGCAGCAGCGTCGTTTTCGCATTCGCACGGGCCAGTACGCCGAAGTAGCGCGGGTAGTTCACCCCGCCCACGTCCATCGCGAGGGTGCGTTCGGGCGTGACGAGGTGCAGTCGCGCGCCCGCCTCGGCGATGGTTGCCGCGGCATCCATGGCGCTGTGCCCACCGTGGTCGTCGTAGAGCAGGACGTCGCCGGCGAGTGGTTGCGAGCCGGCCAGCACGTCCCAGGTGTCCAGCACCAGCTCGGACCCGGACTCGAGGAACCCGGTGTCGGGCCTGCCGCCGGTGGCCACCACCACCACGTCCGGCGACTCGGCCAGCACCGTCGCGACATCGGCGTAGGTGTGGTACCTGATCCGGACATCACACCGTGCTGATTCGGACAACCGCCAGTCGACGATTCCGAGGAGATCCTTGCGCGCCGCGGACCGGGCAGCGAGCAGCAGTTGGCCACCGGCCTCGGGGGCGGCTTCCAGGACCACCACCCGGTGCCCGCGCTCCCCCAGCACCCGCGCCGCTTCGAGGCCGGCCGCTCCGGCACCGATCACCACCACCTTCCGGCTCGGCCCGGTGGAGCGCGGCACGTGGTGCGGGAGCAGCAGTTCCCGTCCGGTGGCCGCGTTGTGGATGCACTTGGTGTCGCTGGCCTGGTAGATCGCGTCGAGGCAGTACCCCGCGCCGACGCAGGGCCTGATCCGGTCCTCCTGACCGGCGGCGATCTTGGCCACCAGGTAGGGATCGGCGATCTGCGCCCTGGTCATCCCGACGAGATCCAGCAGGCCGTCACGGATCGCGTGCCGGGCGGTCGCGACATCGGCGATCCGGGACGCGTGCATCACCGGCACGCCGAGTTCCTTCTTCACCCAGCCGGCGAACTCCAGGTGGGGCGCCGACGGCGTACCCATCGGCGGGATCACCTTGGCCAGCCCGGCATCGGTGTCGATGTGGCCACGGATGACGCTGATGAAGTCGATACCCTCCGCCACCAGGCTGCGCGCCGCCGCGATACCGGAGTCGGGATCGATCCCGCCGGACATGTCCTCGTCGATCACCAGCCGCATCCCGATCGGGAAGGCCGGTCCGACCGCCTGCCGGATCGCCCTGACCACGGCGAGCCCGAGTCGCAGTCTGGCCTGTGGTGAACCGCCCCAGCCGTCGGTGCGCCGATTGGTGGCGGGCGAGAGAAATCCGTCGAGCAGGTGCCCGTACGCCTCCAGTTCGATCCCGTCGAGCCCGCCGGCGACGGCACGCTGTGCAGCGCTCGCGTAGTCGGCCACCACGCGGTCGAGATCCCATTCCTCCGCCTGCTTCGGGAACGCCCGGTGGGCGGCCTCGCGCAGCGGGGACGGCGCAAGGACGGGCAGCCAGTCGCCGGCGTAGTTGCTGGTGCGACGCCCCAGGTGGGTGATCTGGCACATCACCGCCGCACCCTCGGAGTGCACCTGATCCGTCAGCCGGGAGAGCCACGGGACGATCTCGTCCTTGTACATCAGCAGATTCCCGAAGGCCGGCGGGCTGTCCGGTGAGACCACTGCCGATCCGCCGATCATCGTCAGCGCCACCCCGCCCTTCGCCTTCTCGACGTGGTAGGCGGCGTAGCGCTCCTTGGGCATGCCCTCCTGCGAGAAGGCCGGCTCGTGCGAGGTGCTCACCACGCGGTTGCGCAGGGTCAGCGGCCCGAGCTGGAACGGCTCGAGCAGGGGGTCGGTGAGCAGTGACGGCATCTTCTGAACTCGCCTCTCTCGTCAGAGGTGACAGGTGGGACGAAAATGCGGGCGGCGGTCCCGTTCGGCGATTTACCTGCCGGTAACAGGACCTTGATCTTCCTGTATCGCACAATCGTACGGTTTAATCGTACGGTTGTCAGAGTATCGCCAGCGCCGCCGTGAGTCGATACCCGATTCGAAAACGACTTGCCACCCGACTTGTCACCCCCAGTCGCTTCTTGACGATCCGACACCAGCCGAGAGGTCCTCGAAAGATGGATGCCACGCCCAGCAATGCCCACGAACCGGCACCCAGCGTAGGTCCGGAATCGATTCCTTCGTCGATACCTGCTTTCTCGCAGAGAGTCTCGCGTGGAATCTCCCGAAGGACGATGCTCTTCGGTGGCGCCGGCCTTGCGGTCGCACCGTGGATCCTCGCGGCCTGCGGCAGCAGCTCGTCCGCGGCGTCGAGCACCTCCTCGAGTTCCTCCAGCACCGTCGGAGGAGCAACCACCAGTGCGACCGGCAGCACGGCCGTCACCACTGGTGCCGCGGGCACGACGAAGTCGGGCGGCACGCTGCGCATCGCCCGGCCGCCGGCCTCGACGGTGGAGACCCTCGACCCGGCCAGCTCGCTCTCGGCCTACGAGTACCTGGGCGCGCTCTACAACCGCCTCGTCAAGCAGGACGCCTCCGGCACTGTCGCACCGGATCTGGCGGCCAGCTGGTCGGTCTCGACCGATCAGATGACGTGGACGTTCGTGCTCCGCGAGGGCGTGGCCTTCCACAACGGCAAGGCCTTCACCTCGGCCGACGCCGTCTACACCCTGCAGCACATCCTGGACGCGAAGACGAAGTCGCCGCAGGCCGGAGTGCTCTCGCCGTTCCTCGACAGCTCGGGCATCACGGCCAAGGACGCGAAAACGTTGGTGGTGAAGCTGAAGTCGCCCAATGCCGAGTTCGTCAGCCTGCTGATGAACTACAACTGCTACGTGATTCCCGTCGGTTCGGCCGCGACCATCGGCGCGTCCGGGATCGGCACCGGGCCGTTCAGCCTGGTCTCGTTCAAGGCCGCCGGCAAGGGCACGGTCAAGGCGAATCCGAACTACTTCGGTGGAGCACCGAAGGTGGACAGCATCGAATTCACCGCGATCGCCGACGTCCAGGCCAGGGTCAACGCGCTGCTGGCCCAGCAGGTCGACCTCGTCGCCCAGACCAACCTGGACTACGCGACCGCCAAGACCGTCACCGCCTCCAGCACCGCAACCACGGCGACCGTCAAGAATGCGGCCTGGTACGTCATGCCGATGCTGTACAGCGCGAAGCCTTTCACCGATCTGAAGGTCCGCCAGGCGTTCAAGATGGCCTACGACCCGCAGGAGGTCATCGACCTCTCGATCCACGGTTTGGGCACCATCGCGAACAACAACCCGGTGCCGCCGACCGACCCCAACTACCTCGACTACTCGGTCCCGCACGACCCGGACAAGGCGAAGTCGCTGCTTGCCTCGGCCGGGTTCTCCGGTAGCCAGCAGCTCTACACCTCCAGCTACGAGCCGGTGATGTCGATCCTGGCGCAGGCCTACCAGAGTTCGGTGAAGGGTTCCGGGCTGGACATCAGCATCCAGACCGCTTCGGCCGATTCCTACTACACCGACGTCTGGATCAAGAAGCCGTTCTGCGTGTCGTACTGGTACACCGGCCGACCGGTCGACCAGTTGCTCAACCAGATCTTCCGGACCGGCTCGTCCTACAACGAATCCCTCTGGGCCGATTCGTCTTTCGACGCCATCCTGGACAGCGCACGCAAGGAGGCCGACGCGGCCAAACGCAAGCAGTACTATCAGGACGCCCAGAAGATCCTGGTCGACTCCAGCGCCTCGATCGTGCCCTTCTTCGCGGACCGCATCATCGGCCTGTCGAAGAAGGTCGTGAACTACAAGGAGTTCGGTTTCGAATTCGACTACGTCAACATCGGTTTCGGCGCGTAGGCATGCTCGGAAAGCTGATTGCCCGGCGGCTGGCCCTCGCGCTCCTGACGATCGTGCTGGCCACCGTGCTGGTCTTCGTTGCGCTGCAGGCGCTGCCGGGCAATCTGGCCACCCAGATCCTGGGCAAGGACGCCACCCCGGACGCGGTCGCCCAGCTGACGGCGCAGCTGCATCTGGACCGACCCGGCTGGCTCCGCTACCTGACCTGGCTGGGCGGCGCGGTGCACGGCGACTTCGGTACCTCGCTGGCCACCGGAGACTGTGTGGTCAGCATGGCCGGCGACTACCTCCGGAACACCGCGGTGCTGGCCGGCATCACCATCGTCGTCGGCATCACGTTGGCCGTGATCCTCGGTGTGGTGGCCGGTCTCACCCGCGACCGCCTGCCGGACGTGCTGATCTCGGGCGTGGCCCTGATCGCCATGAGCGTCCCGGAGTTCACCCTCGCGACACTCCTGGTCCTGGTGTTCGCGGTCAAGCTCGCCTGGTTCCCGGCTGTGGTGACGGACGGTCCGGACGCCTCGCTCCGCACCATCCTGCACAACGTGCCGCTACCGGCCGCGGCCCTGTCGATCGTGATGGCGGCGTACATCGTCCGGATGATGCGGACCAGCGTCATCGACGTGATGGCCAGTGAATACGTGGCGATGGCCACGCTCCGCGGCCTGCCGCGCCGTCGGGTGCTGCTGCACCACGCGCTGCCGAACGCCCTGCTTCCCGCCCTGAACGTCATCGCCATCAACATCGCCTGGCTGGTCGGCGGGGTGGTGGTGGTCGAGGCCGTCTTCAACTATCCGGGCATCGGCACGCTGATGCTCGATGCCGTCCACAACCGGGATGTCCCTGTGCTGCAGTACATCGCCGTCATCGGCGCGCTCGTCTACGTGGTCTCCAACCTGCTGGCGGATCTTGCGGCCACCGCCCTGAATCCGCGGCTCCGTACCCCGGCGCGTGCGTCATGAGCGGGATCACCACCGGTTCACCGGGGGATACGGCGAAGGGTGACGCACCTCGCGGTAGCGGCACGCTACGGTCCCTGCTGGGATCACCCATCGCGATGACGGGCGTCATCCTGGTCTTGCTGCACGTGGTGATGGCAGTGGCGGCGCCGTGGCTCGCACCCTATTCACCGATCGCCACCAGTCCGCTGGACGCCATCGTCAACCCGTCGTCGTCGCACTGGCTCGGCACCGACCAGTTGGGCCGGGATGTGCTGTCCCGGGTCATCTACGGCGGCCGCAACGCCATGCTGATCAGCGTGGTCGCCGCGGTGCTGTCCGTCGGGATCGGTACCGCACTAGGCATGGCAGCAGCCTATTTCCGTGGCTGGTTCGACGAGATCCTGATGCGGATCCTGGACGCGGTGCTGTCGGTACCCGCCATCCTGGCTCTGCTGGTGGTGGTCTCGGTCCTCGGAGCCGGCGCACCGGTGATCGTGCTGGCCGCCACCGTCGTCTACTGCCCCGCGGTGATCAGGGTGATCAGGGCCGGCGCGCAGTCCGTGGTCGGCCTTGACTACGTCACCGCGGCCAGGGCCAGGGGCGAGAACCCCTGGGCCACCATGGTGCGGGAGATCCTGCCCAACGTGCTGGACGTCGTCCTGGTCGAGTTCGCGATGCGTGCCTCCTGGATCGTGCTGCTGGTGAGCTCGCTGTCGTTCCTCGGTTTCGGCGCCAACCCGCCGACGCCCGACTGGGGCCTGATGGTGTCCGAGAGCCGAAGCCTGCTCACCGTCACGCCGTGGGCGGCGGTCGGGCCGATCATCGCCCTGGCCACCCTGATCGTCGGGCTCAACCTGGCCGCCGACGGCCTTGCCAAGGCCCGCGGCATCGACCGCATCACCGGGGGTGCCTGATGGATCTGGCGAAAACAACTACTGGGCTGCAAGTTTCGGGTATCGAGGTCGAGGCGCCGGTCGCCCTCGTCGAGAAGCTGAGGGTGTCCTACCGGGCCGGGAAGCGGTTGATCCCGGTGCTCGTCGACGTGGATCTCACCGTCGCGCCGGGCGAGACCGTCGCCGTCGTCGGCGAATCCGGCTGCGGGAAGTCCACTCTGGCGGGCGCCCTGGTCGGCCACCTGCGCGCCGGGTCCAGGATCGCCCAGGGCCGGGTACTGATCGATGGTCAGGACCTGTTCCGCAGTTCCGGTGCGCAGCTGCGGCGGATCCGCAGTGGCACGGTGGCTTTCGTCCCGCAGAACGCGGGACATGCGCTGACGCCGTCGATGCGGGTCGGCGACCAGATCGGCGAGGTCCTTCGGTTCGGTCGGGGAATGGACAAGGCGGCCGCGCGGGCCGAGGCCATCCGGCTGTTCGGGCTGGTCCGCCTCCCCACTCCGGACCAGTTGCTCACCCGTTACCCGCACCAGCTCTCCGGGGGCCAGCTGCAGCGGGTGGCCATTGCGATCGGCATCGCGGGGGCGCCGCGTCTACTGGTGATGGACGAGCCGACCACCGGTCTGGACGTCGTCACCCAGGCCGGAATCCTGGCCCTGCTGGCAGACCTGCGGGACACGCTGGGTCTGGCCATCGTCCTGGTCAGCCACGATCTCGGCGCAGTGGCCCGCCTTTGCGACCGGATGCTGGTGATGTACTCGGGTCGGGTCGTCGAGGCCGGCCCGACCGCCGAACTCTTTACCGCGCCGGCACATCCGTACACCCGTGGTCTCTTGGCGAGCGTGCCCCGGATCACCGCCCCCGGACTGCCGGTCGGCATGACGGGTGGCTCGCCGATCGGTCCGGGAACGATGCCCGGATGCGCCTTCGCGCCGCGCTGCCCCTTCGCGCAGCAGGCCTGCACCCACGATCCGGTGCCCGAACTGACCAACCGCCCCACCCTGACCGACAGCCGGGTCTCGGCCTGCCTGCGAACCGAACACGTGCTGGCCCAACCTGTCTGGACCGCCCAGGTCCGGCCGCGGGTGCCAAGGGAGTTCGGCCCGGTGCTACTGAGTGTCACCGGGCTGCAGGTGGACTACCGGTCGAAACCCGATGCCGCCAGCGGACCGACCGTCGACGGGATCGATCTCGAGGTCCGGCAGGGCGAGGTGGTGGCGCTGGTGGGCGAGAGCGGCAGCGGAAAGTCCACCATCGCCTGGACTCTCGCCGGCCTCCGTCGGCCGACGGCCGGCGAGCTCACCCTGCACCCCCGCACAGCCGGGGAGGCCGGCGGTACCGCCGGCACCGCCGACCTGACGCTCCCGGCCGCCAAACGCGCGCCGCAGTGGCGACGGCAGATCCAGCTGGTGTTCCAGAACGCCGACACCTCGCTGAACCCGCGGCGCACGGTCGGCGATGCCGTCGCGCGGCCGCTGCGACTGCTCGGCCTCCGCGGCCGGGAGGCAAGGGTGCGTCGCGACGAGGTGTTCGCCGACGTCGGTCTGCCCACCTCCTTCGCCGATCGACTGCCGGCCCAGCTGTCCGGCGGTCAGCGGCAGCGCGCCGGTATCGCCCGGGCGCTGGCCGCCGATCCGGCACTGCTGTTGGCCGACGAAGTCGTGTCCGCACTGGACGTCTCGGTGCAGGCTTCGGTACTCGGGCTGCTCGACGACCTGCGCACCGAACACCAGTTGGGCTACCTGTTCATCGGGCACGATCTTGCGGTCGTGCGCGGTCTGGCCGACCGGGTGGTCGTGCTCTACCTCGGCCGGATCTGCGAGGAGGGCACGGTCGACGACGTCTTCGGCGCGCAGGGCGCCGGTGAGGTGAACCACCCGTACACCCGGTTGCTGTTGGATTCGGTGATGGACCCGATGCCGGGAGCGGTCGCTCGGATCGCGGATGCCTCAGCGCCACGGACGAAGGCCGACGAGCCGGAATCGGCGCCGCCACCGGTCGGTTGCGCGTTCTACCGCCGCTGCGAGCAGCGCATCGAGGGCGTCTGCAACACGCAGGCACCGCCCGTCCGGCAGCCCGTCGACGGCCACCGCATCCGCTGTCACCTACCGCTGACCGATCTGGACCGCTCCGACGAACTGGTCGAGGTCCGGTGACGAGCATCCTGCAAACCTTCGACCTGGTCGAGGTTCTCGACCACGTGCTGATCGAGATGACCGACGGCACCAGGCTCTCGGCGCGGATCTGGCTGCCGGCCGATGCCGGGACGAGACCGGTCCCCGCCCTGCTGGAGTACCTGCCGTACCGCAAGGGCGACTGGACCGCGCCGCGCGATGCGCAGCGCCACCCCTGGTATGCCGCGCACGGCTACGCCTCCGTCCGGGTCGACCTGCGTGGCTCCGGCGACTCCGAAGGTGTGATGACCGACGAGTACAGCCCCACCGAACTGGCCGACGGCGTCGAGGTGATCAACTGGTTGGCCCGTCAACCGTGGTGCACCGGCGCTGTCGGGATGTTCGGCATCTCCTGGGGCGGTTTCAATTCCCTCCAGCTGGCTGCGCTCGCGCCCGAGCCCCTGAAGGCCATCGTCACGGTCTGCTCGACGGACGACCGCTACGCCGACGACGTGCACTACTTCGGTGGTGCCGTGCTGGGCATCGACATGGCGGGCTGGGCCACCACCATGCTCGCCTTCACCGCGCGGCCGCCGGACCCGACGAGGGTCGGGCCGGCCTGGCGTGAGATGTGGCAGCAGCGACTGGATGCCACCGAGCCGTACCTGGACAAGTGGCTGGCCCACCAGGAACGCGACGGGTACTGGCGTCACGGCAGCGTCTGCGAGGACTACGCGTCGATCGGGGCGGCGGTCCTCGCCGTCGGTGGTTGGGCCGATCCCTACCGCAACACCGTCTTCCGGCTGCTGGAGAACCTCTCCGCACCGGTCAAGGGCATCGTCGGGCCGTGGTCGCACCAGTACCCGGACCGCGACCTGGAACCGGGGCCGGCCATCGGGTTCCTGCAGGAGACGCTGCGCTGGTGGGACCACTGGCTCAAGGGGGTCCCGAACGGGGCGCAGGACGATCCGGCGCTCCGCGTCTGGATGCAGGACTCCGTCCGGCCCGCCACGCGCTATGAACAGCGTCCCGGCCGCTGGATCGGCGAAGCCACCTGGCCGAGCCCGGCCGTGCAGTCCGTCGGGTATCCGTTGGACGAGATGACCTGTGCCGCGGCGGTTACCGGCCGGGTGACGGTGTCCTCACCCCAGCACACCGGGATCGACGCCGGTCGCTACTTCCCTTTCGGCAACCCTTCCGACCTACCACCCGACCAGCGGGCCGAGGACGGCCGGTCGGTCTGCCTGGACACTGCCCCCCTTGGCACTGCGGTGGAGATGCTCGGGATCGCGACGTTGTCGCTCCGGCTGACCGCCACCGCGGCGGCCACCGTGGTGGTCCGGATCTGCGACGTCGCTCCCGACGGGAGCTCCACCCTGGTCACCCGCGGCTGCCTCAACCTGTTGAGCCGGGCCGGGATGGACACCGTCGCCCCGGTGATCCCCGGTCGGGCAATGGATGTCGAGATGCCACTCGTGGCGATGGCCTGGTCGTTCCCGACCGGGCACCGGATCAGGGTCGCGATCAGCAACAGCTACTGGCCGTGGGTGTGGCCTCATGCCGACCCCTCCGTGCTGTCGGTCGATCTCGCCGCCGGCGTGCTGCGACTGCCCTGTCGGGCGTCCGATCAGCCCGGGGAGCCGGTGACCTTCGAACCTCCGGAACAGGCGGAGCCGCTGGCCGTGGTGCTGCACGGCACCGCGGCGGGCACTCCTGAGCGGGAGGTGCGGTACGAGCCGGCAAGCGGTCGGTGGACGCTGAGCGTCGATCCGAACTACGGCGGCAGCCGCACCTATCCCGACGGTCTGGTGTTCCACGAACAGGCCCGCGAGACGTATTCCATCGTGGCCGACGATCCGCTGTCGGCAACCGCCAGGTCCAGCTGGCAGATCGGGCTCGTCCGCGACGGCTGGGACGTCCGCATCGACGCCGCAGCATCGATGACGGCGGACGCGACGGACTTCGTGACCGAACACCGTTTGGCCGCCACGCTGAACGGCGACCAAGTCTTTGTGAACACCTGGCGGCGGCGCATTCCGAGGACGTCGTGTTGACCGGCCGAACGCCCGCCAGGGATGCGGGCCGCAGTGCAGCCCACGCTGCAACCGTCGCCACGGGTGGCCCCGTGGCGCGGGCCAAACGACGGGGCGAGCGGGTGCGTCAGCCGACCGAGATCCGGCGCCAGCTGATTGTGGAGGCGGCGAGGATATTGATCGCCGAACGTGGGCTCTTCGCCGCAACCATGCGCGACATCGCCCACGGTGCAGGGGTTTCACTCGGAACGGTCAGCTATCACTTCGCCGGTATCGCGGAATTGTTGTCCGAGGTCCTGCACTTCGAGATGGACGACTTCTACCGCCCGATCTCGGCCAGGGCGGCACTGGAACCAGATGGCCCAGCCGCACTGCGGACCATCATCGAGGGGTTCTTCGCGGATGGCGACCGGACGGTCGAGCACTGGCGGCTCTGGCTGGACTTCTGGACGTTGTCGGCCCACGACAAGTTCTATGCGGAATGGCAGGTCGAGGTCTACGTCCAGTGGCGGGCCGACGTGGTGGAGATCCTGGAGCGTGGCCGGTCGGCCGGAACGTTCGAGTTCGGCGACATCGACGTGGCCGCGATGGAATTCATGGCCGTCTTCGACGGCTGGGCCGCCCAGGCCTTCCTACCCGGTGGCCCGATCGGACCGGAGCGGGCCAGGTCGCTGCTCCACGACTACGTCACCCGGCGGCTGACGGCCGGACCGTCCGGTGTCCACCACCACTGACCCTCCGCACCCGCAATACCCGAGCGACCGCAGGCAAGAAGCACGAATGGAAGAGGCAGCACCGTGACCACCAGCTCGATCCGAGAAGACATCGCCGGATTGATCGCCACCCGCACCCCGGGCCGCTCCCTGGAAGGCGACCTGTACGTCTCCCCGGGGGCGCTCGACGTCGACCTCGACGCGATCTTCTACCGGTCTTGGATCTTCGTCGCGGTAGAGCCGGACCTGCCGGATGCCGGTGACTACGTCACCGTCTCGGTCGGGCGCTACTCGGTGATCATCACCCGCGACGACGACGAGGAGATCCGCGCCTTCCACAACGTGTGCCGACACCGCGGATCTCGCCTGCTGGACGACAAATGCGGCTCCATCGGCAACATCGTGTGTCCCTACCACCAGTGGACCTACAACCAGCAGGGGCATCTCCTGCATGCCGAGTCGGCGCCGGCCGGTTTCGACCGCTCCCTGTTCTCTCTCCGGAAAGTGGCGCTGCGCAACGTTTCCGGTCTCGTGTTCGTCTGTCTGTCCGACGATCCGCCGGAGGACTTCGACGACTTCGCCGCCCGCGTGACCCCGTATCTGGCCCCCCACCAGCTACCGAAGGCCAAGATCGCCCGTCAGGTCGACATCGTCGAGAACGGCAACTGGAAGCTGGTGATGGAGAACAATCGCGAGTGCACGCACTGCGGTGGGCATCCCGAGCTGCTGTGCTCGCTGTTCCCGGTGTACGGGTATCAGGAGTCCGACATCGGCCCGCGGCTGCGGCCGGCCTGGGATCGATATCTGGCCGCCAAGGCCGAGTTCGAAGGAGTCTGCGCCCGGAACGGCCTGCCCTGGAGGGCGATCGAGGAGCTCGACACCCGGCCCACCGGATTCCGGATCGAACGGGAGCCGCTGGACATGGCGGGCGAATCCTTCACCATCGACGGCACCCTGGCCAGCCGCAAGCTGATGGCAGACTTCACCGAACCCCGCCTCGGCCGGTTGTCGATGCACCTGCAGCCCAACGCCTGGTTCCATTTCCTCTCCGACCACGTCGTGACGTTCTCGGTGCTACCGCTGACGGCCGACAGCTCCCTGTTGCGGACCACGTGGCTGGTCGCCGCCGACGCGGTCGAGGGGGTCGACTACGACGTCGACAAGCTGACCTACGTGTGGCAGCAGACCAACGACCAGGACCGGGCTTTCGTGGCCAGGGCCCACGCCGGGGTCGGCAACCCGGCCTACGTCCCCGGGCCGTACCTTCCGCCGGAATATCAGGTGGAGGCCTTCTGCAACTGGTACGTCCAGCGAGTGCGAGAGATCCTGTGACGCAGACACCGTGAGTCTGCCCGTCTGGGATCCCGATCTGGACGACGTCCTGGTGTGCCGAGCGGTGCGCACCGTGACCGCGACGGTCAAGACGTTCGTCTTCGCCGCCCGCACACCGCAGCGGTTCTCCTTCCGGGCCGGACAGCACCTGGTCTTCGCCTTCGAGATCGACCCCGGGGGTGCAGACGGGGCAGAAGTCCTGCGCAGCTACACCTTGTCCTCCCCGCCGACCCGCCCGGACACCCTCTCGATCACCGTCCGCCGCCGGTCGGGCGGCGTGGTCTCGACCTGGCTGCATCATCACCTGCGCCCGGGCATGACGGTGCGCGCCATCTCGGAACCGTTGGGCGAGTTCACCTTGGAGGATCATCCGGCGCCGAGGTACCTGATGCTGGCCGGCGGTAGCGGCATCACGCCGTTCCTGTCGATGCTGCGCGGTCTGCACGACCACGGTCATACCGCCGACGTGGTACTCGTCCACGCAGCGCACACCACGGACGACCTGATCCAGCGCGCCGAACTCGAGGTGCTCGCGGCCGAGACCGTCGGTCTGCGAACCGTTCTCGTCCCGAGCTCCGATGACGGCGCCTGGCCCGGTCACCGGGGGCGGCTGTCGGCCGCGATGCTGGCGCAGATCGCCCCCGACCTCGCCGAACGGACGGTGCTCACCTGCGGCCCCGAGACGTTCATGGCGGACCTGCAGCACCAGCTGGTCGAATTCGGGTGCGATCCCGGGAACCTGCACCGGGAGAGTTTCACCTTCGCCGACCCGGCGGTCGCGCTGCAGCTCCAGGGCGCCGATCCGGCCGAACATCCTGCCCACGCCGGCTTTCCCGTCGAGTTCGCCCATCTGGGACGGACCGTGCACTGCCCGCCGGGCAGCACCGTGCTGCAGGCAGCCGCCGCGGCCGGCATCACCCTGCCGTCGTCCTGCTCGCAGGGGCTCTGCGGGACCTGCAAGAGCCGCCTGGTGTCCGGCGAGGTGGACATGCAGCACGCCGGCGGCGTCCGCCCGAAGGAGATCGCCCAGGGCCGGTTCCTGCCCTGCTGCTCGGTGCCCCTCACCCCGCTGGTCGTGGACCGCCTCTGACCCACCGGCGCAGATCCGGCCCGGTGGGTCGGGCGGCGAAGCCGAGAGGCCACGGCGTCGAATTCGACGATACTTCTCCTCGCTGGTCTGCTGCTGTTGCTTCAGAAGCGCGAAGTAGCGGTCGCGGAGGTGATGCCGACCCAGCGAGATGCCCTGATACGTCAGGAAATGCCCGATGCAGAACGGCTCTGCGACATGGCGATCGCCGGTGGCCGACAGAAACGCGTGCTGCAGTTGGCCTGCCACCCGGCCGACGTCGAACATCCGGTCGCCGCGCTTCATCCGTGCACGCCCAGACGATCGGACGTGACCTTGCGGAGGCGCTCGAACATCGGGTCCTGGCGCGAGACGTAGCCCGTGAATTTACCTTCCATTCACCCCAAGTCCCCTCGGTGGTCAGCCGCGGCGACCAGGGCCGACGTCGAGCGAATCGTAGAGTCCACGATCGCCGTCCACCAAGCCAGTGCCCCACATCCCCACCGGGTAGGTCACTCGGGACGGCGGCTTCTATCCTGGAGCCCATGGTCGGCCCGTTCGTCATCGCCGTCGCGCAACCGCCGTGTGTCCCGCTCGACATCGCCGCGAACATCTCCATCCATGCGCGGACGGTACGCGAGGCCAGGGCCAGAGTTGTGGTCTTTCCGGAGCTCTCGCTGACCGGATACCACATGGATGCGCCGACCGTCAGCCCCGGGGATCGACGATTCGCGCCGCTGGTGCAGGCCTGCGCGGACAGCGGTTCGGTGGCGCTGGTGGGCGCAGCGCTGGCGGGCCCGACAGGGAAAGGGACGGAGAAGGGATTGGAGCAGAAGGGATTCATCGCCCTCCTGGCCGTCGACGGGTCCGGTGTGTCGGTGGCCTACCGCAAGCAGTGGCTGAGCACCGAGGAGTCACGCCACTTCGTCGCCGGCGGCGCACCGGCGGTCTACGAGGTGGACGGACGCCGTCTGGGCCTGGCGATCTGCAAGGACACGAGCATCGCGCAGCATGCGGCCGACACCTCCGCCCTCGGGATCGACGGCTACGTCGCCTCGACGCTGCTGTCTCGGGAAGAGACCGCGGAACTCCCCGCCCGCGCGTGCCGGGTGGCCGCGGAGCACGGAGCCTGGGTGGCGACGGCCAGCTTCGCCGGCTCGACCGGGGAAGGTTACGAGCACGCCGCCGGCTGCTCGGGCATCTGGTCGAAAGACGGTGCCGTGATCGAGCAGGTCGGGCCCGAACCGGGGCTGATCGCCGTCGCGACGTTTGCCTGACCGACTCCGCAGAAGCACCGCACCCACTGCACGAAACGGGCGTCACCGCAGATGACGGAGGTAGATCTCCGGATCACCGAGGAACGACCGCCAGTGCCGGACCAGCGTCAGGTCCTCCCAGGTCGAGGGGCGCAGGCCCCACGGGCCCACCTCGTAGAGGACGGCTCCCGGCGTCGCGGCCACGATCGGCGAATGGGTGGCGACCACCGCCTGCGCGTTGCGGCTCTCGGCGATGTCCCGTAACACCTCGACGAGAGCCAGGCTGCCCTGGAACGACAGCGCGGCCTCCGGTTCATCGAGCACGTAGAGGCCGGAATCACCGAAACGGGCGCTGAGCACCTCGAGAAATGACTCCCCGTGGGACATCTCGTGGAACGCGGCGTCACCGCGACCGGGATTGCCCTCGAGGTACGTGTAGAAACTGTGCATGGTCTCGGCCCTGAGGAAGAACCCCCACCGCGCCCCTCCGATGCCCCTGGTCAGCCGTAGGTGCTCGTGCAGAACGGATTCGCTCGGCCGGGTGGTGTGTCGCGCACCGGTCGAACCGCCTTCGGACGACATCCCGAACGCCATCGCGATCGCCTCGACGATGGTCGATTTGCCGGCCCCGTTGTCGCCGACGAGTACGGTCAGTCCGCCCAGGTCCAGTCCATCCTCCAGCACTTGACGGACCGCCGGAATGGACCCCGGCCAGGTCGATTCCTCCAGGGGATGAGCGGTTTCGCCGCTGACCCGTTTCAGTGGCCGTCCCCACTCCGTCGCCATCTGCCCATCTTCCCCGACGGTCTGCACAACACATCACTGCGCCGCCCGTCTGCACAGCACTACGCGGCGGGCCCACGACCGGGTCGAACCGGTCGCAGATCCGCCGCGCAGCGTGAGTCGTTCAGCTACCGAAAACGTCCTTGGCCTTGTCCTTGACGGTCTCGGCCTTGTCCTTCACCGTGTCACCGGCCTGCTTGACGTCGGCCTCGGCCTTCTCCGCCTTGCCCCTGGCCTCGAGTTCGTCGTTGCCGGTGACCTTCCCGACGGTCTCCTTGACCGTGCCGACGGCTTCTTCGGCGGCGTGCTTGATCTTGTCTCCGAGCGACATGATGGTGCTCCTTCTCCTGTGGTGATAACTCGACGCTGCCCCGGTCGGGACGGCGGTATTTCGTTTCCTGCCCACGCGGATGCGTGGCGGGAGTGAGGTTCCGGGGACCCCCGACGAGCCCCGAAACGTGAGAAAGCTGTCAGGCGACCTGACGTCGCGTCCTCGCCTTTCCGACGATCAACGTGAGAAACACTGCCAGGTCGGGCTTCTCGAGAGCCTGGCGGACGTCGGCCAGGACCGGATCGACCAGCGCCGCACGAATGGCGCCGGTATCGGCGTTCTCCTCGACGGTCACCCTGAGCCAGAGCTCCGGGGCATCGTCGGCTCCGCTGAGCGCGGCCGCCGCCTGACGGACCCCGGTGATGGCCTTGATCTCGGCGACGACGGCCGACGTCAGTGCTCCGGCGGAGAGCGAGGTCCGCCCGGCTTCTGCGGTCCGATCCGTCGGCCCGGTCGTGAACGACGAGTCAGCGGAAGCGTCCCCGTCCAGACGGTCGCTGTCCATCACGAGCCGACCCAGCCGATCGGTCCGCATCTGGACCAGCAGCCACCGCAGTGCCACCAGGACGAGGAGCAGTGCAAGAACTGCCAAGGGCCAGAACACCCAGCGATTGCCGGACATCCACTGATCGACGACGGGAGGATAGAGCCGGGTGTCGGCGGCGACCGTACCGAAGCCACCGCGGTTCACGGTGATCACGGCTGCACCGACGAGTAGGAGCAGTCCTCCGAGAACGCCGAGTCCAACACGGTTTCCGCGCGCGGTCCGACCATGCATGTCAGCTCTCCCTTCGGCTCAGTTGCGAGGTGACGACGCGCGGCCGACGTGGCTGCAAGGCATCCAGCCGGTGCCGGACCGCGGACTCGGCCGCGGTCTGCAGGCCACCCACGTGCCGCAGGCCCGTGGTCATTTCAAGTCGGACCGACCGCCTCCGGATCCGGGCCTGTGCCCGGGAGATGCCGTCGATCCGGGTGGCTGCAGAGGACAACGTGCGGCGCAGACTGCGGGCCGGCAGTGCGGCGGCGGTGTGCGGGTCCGGGGCGGCCAACTCGACCAGGTGCCGGGAGGCAGGGAGCAACGAGATCGCCGTCATCACCAGACCGATGGCCCCGACGGTGATCCCGATCCCCAGGAGGGCGGGTGCGTCCCACTGGGTGCTGCGCAGGCTGCTGACCGCGGATTCGACCCAGGACGCGGGCCACGGCCGACGCAGCGCCAGGAGTGTCGCGAGAGACCCTGCTGTCACAGCGATCACGAGCACCATTACGGCAGCTACCACGCTGGCCACCGTTCGTCTGCTGCGTGGAAAGCGAACCGGGCCACTCATCGGACCCTCCGGCGCTCGACAGCCGGCCGCGAAACCTCGGCGACGTCGATGTCGACATGGTCAACACTCAGGTCGCACAGCCTCTCGACCGTGTCACGGACGTGTGCGCGGATCTGCCGGGTCGTCGTGGTGATCGGCGCCGGATAGGCGATGCCGACGGCGATGCGCAGACCCGTGATCGATCCATCCGTGACGGCATCGGCGGCCACCGCCGAACGGCCGGTTCTGATACCGACCACCCGGCGATGCAGGCCGACACAACCGGGAATCTCCTGCGCCGCTCGCGCGGCGATCTTCTGCACCACCCGGTCGGCCAATGTGGTCGTTCCGCGAAAGTCCGGGGCGATCACTCCGGCGGCAGTCCCAGAGGCGACTGCGAGCGTTGTCGTGCCCGGTCCGACGGCGTCGGGCGCCGTGGTGGTCACCGCTGGGTGCGGTCGCTGCGGCGGCCGCCCAGGTACCGCGTCAGGTCGAGGTCACCATCGACGACCCGGCCGACCAGCAGTCCGACGAGTCCGAGGACGAGAACGAGCAGGAAGACCCAGAATCCGCCGAAGGCGGCGGCGAGACCGAGAGCGAGACCGGCGAACAGTCCGACGACGGTTCCTTGATGTGTCATGGCGGTGTTGCTCCTAGCGGGAATGGTGATGAAAGTGATGCGGGAAACAGTGATGCGGGAAAGATGTTGGTGCGTCAGCACTTCTGGCGACGAAGACGTCGCCGGCACGTGCTACCGGACGCGCGGCGACCGACGCCGACGGGCTGCGATGAATCGACGGGTGCTGCGGCACAGGCGCTTGACCGTCCTGGCCACCGATCGCGTGCGGTGCACGGTCGGCCGGTGGTCGTCGTGGTCCCGGGCCCGGGACTCCCGAGCGAGGCCCTCGACGAACATGTCCGGATCCCCGCCGCGATCCGGATGGTTCTTCAGCAGCCAGGCCCGTCGGGCTCGGCGTGCCGCAGCATTCCGGTCGTCCATCGCCACGGTCAGACCTGGCCCGGCCTCGCCGCACCCGGAACGGCAGCGCCGTCCGCGGGGGTCAACTGCTCCCCCGGCAGGAGGATGTCCTCGATCGATACCTGCAGCGCCCGGCCGTCCAATATCGGGGCGACGGCGCGGCCGATGTTGTTGGCCGTGATCTGCAGGGGGGTGCCGTAGTCGGCCACCACGCGGACCTCGACCTGGTCGTCGTCGAACCGGATACCGCGGACGCCGTGCGGCGGGGCGGCGAGGGCCTCGTCTCCCGCGGACAGCGCAGCGACACCCTCGGCTCCGGCTACGGCGGACTCGATGGACCGCGCCTGCTCCGACTCACGCTCGAGAGCAGAGATCCACCGACCCGGCGTCGCGGACTCGGGCGACAACGCGCCGTCGCCGGCGCGCGTCACTGGACCCGGGCAGCGTCGGAGTCGTCGTCCTTGTTGTCGTCGCCCTCGATGTGCACGTCGCCGACCGCGATGTTCACCTCGGTGACCTCCAAGGCCGTCATCCGCTCGATCGCGGTGATCACGTTGCGCCGGATCGCCTTGGTCAGCTCACCGATCTCCACGCCGTACTCGACCACGATGTCCAGGTCGACGGCGGCCTGACGTTCGCCGACCTCGACCGAGACGCCCTGGGCCAGACTGGTCTTCGCACCGGGGATCCGCTCGCGGACGGCACCGAAGGCGCGGGCGACGCCGCCGCCCAACGCGTAGACGCCGCTGACCTCGCGGGCGGCCAGGCCGGCGATCTTCTCCACCACCGTGTCGGCGATGGTCGTCTTGCCGTGGGTGGTCACCAAGGCGGAGTTGGCCTGGACCGGGAGGTTCTTGGCCTCGGTGTCGGCCGGCTTCTCTGCGGAGGTTGTGATCATGGTGTTGATTGTCCTTTCGGTCCTCGACGCCCATCGACGGACGAAGAGTGAATCGTGGTGCGGAGGCGGGTAATGCTCCGCTCGCCGGCCAGGTGCTGATCCGGCGACCCACTTAGGACACCGGGGTTCGAACGAACCTCACGGCACTACCGCGTGACGTGGCTCACTGGTGGTGATGCGATCACGGGGAGCGGTCTGGCACGATCAGACGGTGATCGAGCTCAGTGGCGGGAACGTCCCCGTCCCCGCGGGCGACGAATCACACCCCGGCAAGCCCGAGGTCGACGAATCCGTGCTCGTGCTTCGCGCCCAGAAGGGCGATCCGCGGGCTTTCGAGACCCTGGTCCGGCGGTACCAGCAGACGATGTACGCCGTTGCCCTCCGCATACTCTCCGATCCCGACGAGGCCGAGGACGCCGCGCAGAACGCCTTCGTGGCCGCGTGGCGGCGGCTGCCCGAGTTCCGTCAGGACGCGAAGTTCTCCAGCTGGATGTATCGGATCGTCACCAATCAGGCCCTCAACCAGGCCCGCGGAAGGCAGCGTCAGGCGCAGCCCATGAGCGGGGAGGATCTGGAGTCCGCCGCCAATGGTGGTTGGTTGGCGGCCGCCCCGGTCGACCCCGAGCAGCAGGCCGAGCAGTCCGAGTTGCTCGCCGCCGTGCACCAGGCGCTGGCCTCGCTGCCCGAAGAGCTACGCGTATGTTGGCTGTTACGTGAAATCGAGGAGTGCCCCTACCAGGACGTCGCCGACATCACCGGCGTGAGTCTCTATACGGCCCGCGGAAGGATCTACCGGGCTCGTCTACGACTGGCGGAGGCAATGAGCTCATGGCGCTGAACGAGAACCAGGACGCCGGCACGGAAATCATGCCCTGCGGCCGCGACCCGCTGGAGGTCGTCGACCGGGCCCGACTGGGCCGGATGAACGCGCACATGCGGACCTGCCCCTACTGCCAGGCGATGATCACCGCCGATCTGCCGGCCGGTTCCGCCGCGACATCCCTCAGAGACGAGTCGGTGCAGGCGCCCGACACGCTGCTCCCGGCCGTGATGAGCACGGTCTGGTCGGAACTGCGCCCCGGGCGGAACATCCCGCTGCCGGCCGTCAATGGCTCGGCCTTCGCGACCGAGCAGGCGGTCACCTCGATGCTGGAGCATGATCTGGACCGATTGCCGGACTTCGTGGTGCACCTGTGCAGCGTGGAAGCGCCCGACGACGAACCCGAACCCGTGGAACCGCGGACCGCTCCGGCGTTGCGGATCGAGGTGCGCGCGGCGGCGGCCTACGCAGTCGACCTCGCGGCCCTGGCCAACCGGGCGAGAGGCGTTGCCGCCGAGACGCTCCTCCACCAGTTCGGCCTGGTGGCCGAGACGATCGACATCAACTTCGTCGATGTGTACGAGCAGCAGGGTGCAACGACATGACCGTCGAATCAGGCGACATCCCGGTCGTCGTCAGCGATCTCGCACTGGCCAAGATCTCCGCGCAGGCTGCGGTCGCGATACCCGGCGTGGTCCGGCTCGCACCGACCCTCACCAAAGTTGTCCACAGCGCCCTCAGCAGGGTCGCCCGCTCCCTGACCAATGCGCCGTCCGTCGATCACGGACCGGCCGACCCGGGTGCCGTCGAAATCGAGCAACGCACCGATGGGCCGACGGCCGTGACGGTAAGGATCATCGCGGGAGGCGACCCCTCTGTGCTCGCGACCGTCGATGCTGTCTCCGAGTCCGTCCACTCGGCCCTGATGACGCTCCCCGACCTGTCCGCGACTGCCTTCGAGGTCATCGTCGTGGTCGTGGATACCGAGCCCGGCCGTTGATACAGAGGTACGTCGAGGCAGAGGCACGTCGAGACAGCGGCACGTCGAGGCAGAGGCACGTCGAGACAGCGGCACCTGGCCTCTGTGACCCAGGTCATAGCAAGTGGGCCGTGAGGAATCGTGCGCCTGCGGTGTCCAATCCAAGCCGGACGAGCCATACCTGCACGCTGAACAGGTCAGCCGCCGTCGTTCCGCGTCTGGTGTCGACGCTCAGTGGCCGCCTGCACCGGCGATCGGCACTCCGACGTACACGGACTTCAGCTGGTCTGAGTTCGCGCGCAGGGGCTCCGGCGTTCCGGGCGGATCCACCTCGGGATCGTCGGTCCAGTGCAGTGGACCCTGGGCGGCCGCGGCGGACAGCGGGCTAGAACCTACCGTTGGCGCACTGGGTGAGCTCTCGACCCCCTGGATCCCAGGACCTTCGACCGTTCCTGCTTCCGGCTCCACGGCAACGGACTCCACAGCAACGGGCTCGGTCACGACAGGCTGGACGGGCGAGGACTCCTCCGACGCGGTGGGGAAGACCGAGACGAAGAACCCGTGCCGGACCTCCTCGGGGAGGCCGGTGTCGGCGAGGTAGGACTGCGCCGAGGTCAGCACGTCCTGGCCGTCTACCACGGTCAGATCGATGTAGGTGCCGTGCGAAATGTTCGACAGCAGGAAGGTGCGGGTCGTTGTCATGGCCGAACTTTTCCCGCGTGGCGCGCAGTTGAACCACCAGAAGGCTGATCCTCCGCGGGGGTGCCCGCGGAGCATCGAGGTACGCCGAATGGCCTGCTGGCCTAAATTCTTTGCTCCCTCATGTATTCCGTCCGCCTGCGGCCCTTGCCCTCCGATGGCATCCCACACCGCCCCGTCCATGCTTCTGGCGTCCGGGTACTCCATCACATCCAGCAGCTGTTTCCTGTTGCGTCACTTGATGTTCAGATTGTCGACCGGCGCAAGGCCATTGCTCGATGACCAGGGCACCAGAATCGGACACCGCACCGCTATAGTCGAACTGACGCTCAAGCAACGGGCGCTTCGTCCCGGACGCAGGGGTGCAAGATCGCCATTCATCCATTCGGTGCCGACCTACCCGTCTCGGAAATTTCCACAGACGGATTGCTGATGTTGGTGACCGAGGGTGATCTGCAGGCCTTCGATCAGCTCTACCGGGCAGAGTTTCCATCCGTTCGGGCGCTGGTGTTCCGGATGCTCCGTGACTTCCACCAGGCCGAAGAGGTCGCCCAAGAGGTCTTCCTCGAGGTCTGGCGGCTCGCCTCGCGGTTCGACCCGTCTCGCGGATCGGGTCACTCCTGGATCATGCGGATGGCGCGTCTGCGGGCCATCGACCGAGTTCGCCGCTGCGAAGCGGCACGCCAGCGCGATCAGGCCCACTCCGATTGCAGTCAGGTCCGTGACTTCGACGTGGTGGAGGAGACGGCTCTGCTCCGCGCCGAGGGCAGCCGCGTGCAGACCGCCCTGCTCGACCTGACGGCGGTGCAGCGCGAGGCGCTCGTCCTGGGGTTCTTCTCGACGATGAGCTATCCGGAGATCGCCGTCTTCCTCGGCGTGCCACTGGGCACCCTGAAGACCCGCATCCGCGATGCCCTGATCAAGCTCCGAGCCGTTCTCGCTCCGGAACCAACCACGCTCGCCGACGCCGCCTGACGCCAACGCCGTCGGACCAGAACGTCACCTGACACCTCGAGGCCGTCTGGAAGGAGGTCCACCGCTTCCGGAATCGTTGAAGGAGGCCGGTCATCGTGCTCACCAACAGTGAGCACCAGGGGGGTTGCTCGTTGTGATGATCACCCTATTGGCGTACTGAATCTACTTTTTTCGGTCGCAGCGACTATTTGACCGGTACTCTCGGTGAGAGTCAGCCCCAAGATCCGCGTTAAGAAGCACAGCGAGTCACGATCGGGGCAGCCGGGACAAGGTGGTCCCCGTCGACAGCCATCTCCGGGCCGTTGACCTCCGAACCCCCTCGAACTGCTGAAATGGACGGACCCATGCTGACCGAGCTAGGTGAGCGCCGAGAAGGTGATCAGGTGGACGCCGCTGTCGCTCCGGCCCGTTCTGGACTGAAGCGCGTCGCGGGGCTCAGCGCATCCCTGGTCGGGACCCAGGCGATCACCAGCATCCTCGGGCTTGCGTTCTGGACCCTTGCCACCCGGACGTTCACTGCCACCGATGTCGGTGTGGCCGGAGCAGCCGTCGCCATGATGATGCTGCTCAGCTCCCTGGGGTCGCTTGGTCTCGGAACTCTGCTCATCGCCCGACTCCCGGTCACCGCACAAGGCGATCGGCGCGTGCTGGTGCGGACTTCGCTCCTGGCGGCCGGCAGCACCACCGGCGTGCTGGCCATCGCGATACCGATGGTCGCGGTGCATGTTTTCGGCGCCGAGAATCTCCGTCCTCTCGTCGCCAATCCCCTGACGGCTCTCGCCTTCGCCGCCGGCACCGCCATCATGGCGATCGTGATGGTGCTCGACCAGGCAGTTCTCACCATTGGAATCGGTGTGCTGCAGTTCGAGCGCAACGTCCTGGCCAGCGTCATCAAGATCGGCGCCCTGGCCGCGCTGAACGCGGCCGGGGTCAACGGCGGCATGACCATCTTCGTGGCGTGGGCCGTCGGGAGCCTGGTCTCGCTCCCACTCATCTCGTTGCGTACGAGGGGTGGCTGGCACCTCCAGACCGATCGGCGACTGGCCAACCCCCAGGCTCTCAAGGGTCTCGGTCGAATGGCCGCCAGCCATCACGCGCTCAACATCACGCTCCAGGCCGCGCTGCAGATCCTTCCCATCATGGTCACTGCCCTTCTCTCGGCCAGGGAGAACGCCTTCTTCAACTCGGCGATCCTGGTGACCGGGTTCGTCTTCGCCCTTCCCTACGCCATCGCCATCAGCCTGTTCGCCTCGGCGAGTGGCAGTGAGCGCGAGGTGCTCAGCCGCATCAGGCTGACCCTCCCGTTCAGCTTGGCCGTCAGCGTGCTGGCGAACATCGCCATGTTTCCGCTCGCCGGCTTCATCCTGAGCGTCTTCGGTCGTTCCTATGCGAACGAAGGCGTCGACATCCTGCGGGCTCTGGTGCTGGCCGGAATCCCATTCGTGATCAAGGACCACTTCATCGCGCTCCGGCGGGTCCAGGGCCGGACCACCGAGGTGGTGTGGCTCTTCGGTGGATTCCTCGTCCTCGAACTCGCTGCTGCGGCGGTGGGCGCCGAACTCGGCGGGACGCTCGGACTCACCCTGGCCTGGGTGGGCGTGCTGGCCGTCGAGGCCATCGCGCTATCGGTTCCGCTCTACCGCAGCTGGCGGCGCTACCGGCACGAGGTCCGTGCGGACGGGGATGCCTTGGCTACCGCGGCCGCACCCGACGCCTTGCTACCGGACTCCTTGCTGCCGAACTCCTTGCTGCCGAACTCCTTGCTGCCGGATACCTTGCTGCCGAACTCCTTGCTGCCGAACTCCTTGCTGCCGGATACCTTGCTGCCGGACTCCTTGCTGCCGGAGACTTCGCTGACCGAGAAGCTCCTGTTTTCAGCGTATTCCGATCGCCGCGATACCGAGCCCGAGGTCATCGAGGTCGGCCCGGCGAAAGCTGGGCGCGCCACTCGCCGGAAGACGATCTCGGCGACCACCGTGCTGCTGCGCCGGCTGATCGGACCGGCGAACCTGGCCGGACCGGCCATGGTCCTGATGTCGCTGGGCGTCCTGCTGATGGCAGTCGCTGCGAATGCCGGCCGCGCGGGCAGCATCGCGGGTTGGACCCGGGCAGCGTGGATCGGCGGTCTGGTGCTGATCTTCCTGCCTGCCTGTTTCCGCATCGTCATGCGCGCGACGAGCCATGTGGAGCGCATGATCCTCGCGGTGGCGATGCCCATGATTCTCCAGTTCAGCCGGTTGGTGCTCAATCCGACCCAGTTCGCGTTCCATGACGAACTGATCCACGCGAACACGCTGCGCCAGATCGACGAGACCTCCCGGCTGTTCACCGAGAATCCGCTGCTCCCGGTCTCGGGGTACTACCCGGGCCTCGAGGTGGCGACAGATGCCATCCACCGGCTGACCGGACTGAGCGCCTTCGTGTCGAGCGTCGTGACACTGATGCTGGCCCGCGTGATCATCTCGCTCGCGATCATCGCCATCGTCGGACTGGTCACCGGTTCGCGGCGGGCCGGGGCGGTCGGCGCCGTCGTCTACGTCCTCAATCCCCAACAGCTCTTCTTCAATTCCCAGTACTCGTACCAGACGCTCGCGCTGCCACTGGCGATCCTCGCGGTGTACCTGTTCGCGGTGCGTCGCCGTCGCAGCAGGTCCGCCCTGGTGCTGCCGATCCTTGCCACGGCGATGGTCACCTTCACGCATCACCTGACGGCGATTCTGCTGGTCGGCGCGTTTGCCGTGTGGCTGCTGGTCGACCTCGTGGTCGCGCGGCATCGGCCGGCTGCCATCGAAGATGCAGGCGCCGCACCATCGACGCGGGCCGGTCGCAGGCGCGAACAGGTGCGCTCGTCCGACCGCGGTGGTCTGCTCTGGATGAGCATTTCCGGGGCAGCGATCTCCCTCGTCGGAGCTCTCAACCCGGGTAGCCCCGTTCGTACCTACCTCGAATCGATCATCTTCAGCTCGACGTCGGACGTCACCAGCCTGACCGAGGGCAAGCAGACCAAGGCGCTGTTCTCCGATGCCGCCGGCTCGGGTCCCGCTCGGTGGGAACAAGGGCTGCTGCTGACCGCGGTGCTCCTGGGGGGCCTGGCGATGGTCATCGTGCTGCGTTTCCTGTGGACCCACCGCCGGTCGCCGCGCTCGCTCCTGCTCATCGTCGGGCTCCTCGCCCTGCTCTACCCGGTCATCCCGGGGGGTCACCTCACCAGGGCCACCGCCGAGGTCGGCGACCGGGCTTCCGGTTTTGTCTTCATCGGCCTCGCCGCGGTGCTCGGATGGTGGCTGTGGCGATCGACGTGGCGCATGCGATCGCTGCTGGCCGTGGTGGCCGCAGCGGTGGTGATGTTCCTCGGCAACATCATTCTCGGCGCAGGACCGACTGCGGGACAGCTGCCGGGCCCGTACGAGATCTCGGCCGACGCCCGGAGCATCGACGCGGACAATCTGGCGGCCGCCGCCTGGCTCGCCACCGGCGTTCCGGCCGACAGCGTGGTCTACGGAGATCGCACCTCCGGGCTGCTGGCGGCCGCCGACGGAGGTCAGTACACGGTGCTCCACGTGTCCACGAACATCGACGCCTCCCGACTGCTGCTGGACCCGCAGTACACGGACAAGGACGTCGCGCTGATCCGTCGGGCGAAGTTGGACTACCTCATCGTCGACATCCGTCTCTCCACCGGCCTCCCCCACCAGGAGTACTACATCGAGAGCGGGGAGTTCGGCGCGAACGACAGGACCGGGCCGGTGCCGGCCGCGGCCCTGAACAAGTTCGCGTCCGTGCCCGGCGTGCAACGGATCTACGACAACGGTTCATTGGTCATCTACGACGTCAGGGGACTGCGCTGATGAGCACGACCACCGAGCAGGCCACGACCGATCCAGGGCCGGGGGGCGCAGCACCGTCGACCCGGTCCGGGGATCCCGGTTGGTTGAGGGACCTGGGCTGGCGGATGGCTCTCGCAGTGGTGGCCGCGACCCTCTCGGCGGCGAACTCCCCGGTCTGGCTCACGACCTCGTTCACCACCGCAGCGGTGATTGCCGTGGTCGAACGGGTGGTCAGGCACCGGAGGCGGGGCATGGTGGATGCCGCCCTCGTCGGGACGGGCATGCTGGTCGTCGTGCTCGGCCTGCTCGGTCTGGCCCTGAACTACCTCCCCGGTGGTCTCGGCCGGCTCAGCTGGACGGTTGGCGCGGTTCTGCTGGCGATCATCGTTCTCACCGCGGCCGGACTCTCGGACGAGGTTCCGGCGAGTGCGTTCCGGCCTCTGTTCAGCCGTTCCTCGTTGCCCACGGCAATCTGGGGGGTGGTGTCCGCCTCGATCCTGGCCGTCGCCCTGATCATCTCGGTGCAGTCGTTCGGCCGGACACATGTTGCCCCGCTTGACCTCTCGGCCAGCGCGGTCAAAGGCGGCTTCAGTTCGGTGACGGTCGCCGCCGGGTCCGATCAGGGGCCGTTCCAGGTGGACCTGGTGACTTCGACCGCCCGGATCACCCTGGCCAAGGACATCACCGTCTCCTCCGGGAAGTCTGTTGCCGTGCTGGTTCCGATCCCCTCCGGCGAAAGGGTTGTCGTCCAGTTGGTCCAGCCGTCGAGCACGGTGGTCCTCCGTCAGCTGATCTTCGACACCACGCCCACCGCCGGCACCACATCAGCATCGACAGGATCCAGCAGATGAGCCAACGCCCCATCAGGGTGCTCCAGGTCGTCCAACGCTTCTACCCGGAGCTCGGCGGACTGGAAACCCATGTGGCCGAGGTGACCTCGCGTCTACGGGACATGCCGGACATCGAGATCACCGTGCTCACCACGGATCGCACCGGTGACCTGCCGGCCGAGGACGAGATCAACGGGGTCAGGGTGATCCGCCGTCGCTCCTGGCCGCGAGAGAAGGACTACTACTTCTCGCCCGGTCTGGTGAAGGTGATCCGCAACGGGGGCTGGGACGTCGTCCACCTGCAGGGCGGCCAGACCTTCGTCCCGCTCGTCGGCATGCTCGCTGCCCTCTCCGCCCGCATCCCCTACGTGCTGACCTTCCACACCGGCGGCTACTCCACCGCCGGCCGATCGGTGATGGGCTGGATCCGGACCAGGGCCCTGGCGCCCCTGCTGTCGCGGTCGGCGAAACTCGTTGCGGTGAGCCGTTTCGAGAAGAGGAGCTTCTCGGCGGACACCGGTATCGATCCCGCCCACTTCACGGTCATCAACAACGGTGGAGCCCTGCCGCCGGTACCGGCGGGTGTCCTCCCGCAGCCCGGGAGCATCGTCTCCAGCGGGCGATTGGAGAAGTACAAGGGGCACCACCGCGCCATCGAGGCGCTCCCGATCATCCGGCGCACCGTGCCCGATGCACGGCTGACCATTCTGGGTGGTGGACCCTACGAGGGTGAGTTGCGCACACTGGCTGCAAGTCTCGGCGTGACGGACCACGTGACGATCAAGCACCTGCCGCCGACCGAGCGGGCCCAGATGGCGTCCGTCCTGGCCGGATCGAGCGTGATGGCTGCGCTGTCGAGCTACGAGGCCCACCCGGTCGGCATCATGGAGGCTCTTGCCCTCGGACTTCCTGTGCTCGGCTGTGACGTCGCAGGCATCGGCGATCTCGTCGAGGACGGTCTGGTCCGCGGTATCGACGTGGCCGCCGGGCCGGATGAGATCGCTGCGGCCCTGGTCGAGATGCTGGCTGCGAATTCCGACGGGAAGCCACGCAGGGCGGCCGATTTCGAACTGCCGACCTGGGAGGGATGCGCGGCAGCACTCGCCGATGTGTACCGCGAGGTCACCCCGGCCGTGTTCGATCCCCCCGTGGTCGATCCCCAGGGCGGCACCCAGCCTCCCCTTCGCATCGCGCAGATCATCACCACGCTGACCACCGGTGGAGCCGAGAAGCAACTCGAGTCATTGGTCGCCCACAGCAGCAACGCCCATCGCACGATCGCCCTGTACGAGGGCGGCACCATCGCCGACAGCATGGTGCGTGCGGGCGCGAAGGTCGACGTGCTCGGTATGGGCGGACTCCGCAAGCTCGTCGCCATCCCACGCCTGGCCCTCCGCCTACGCCGCATGCGACCGGACGTGGTCCACGTCCACCTGCTGTCCGCGCAGCTCTGGGGCATCCCGGCCGCACGCCTGGCGGGCGTGCGCACGATCGTCTCGAGCGAACATTCGCTGATGGAGACCAGCATGGAGATGCGGCCGCTCACCCCCACGCTGCACCTGATCTACCGTGCCCTGGAATCGATGGTCACCAGGACCATTGCGGTGTCCGCGACGACGAAAACCCGTTTGCTCCGTTGGGGTGTCGACGCCGATCGCATCACCGTGGTCGACAACGGCATCGACTTCGACGCGCTGGCCTTCGACGACGCGGACCGGCGCGCCCGACGTGCGGAGTTCGGTCTCGGTCCCGACGCCATCCTGATCGGCGCGGTCGGGCGACTCGACCCGGTCAAGCGGTTCCCGCAGTTGCTCGAGGCACTTGCCCCTACCCTGGAACGCGGCGCGCGGGAACTGGTACTGGTCGGCGATGGGTCACTACGCGACGGTCTGGCATCGAGGGCCACCGAGCTCGGAGTGGGCGACTGCGTGCACCTCACCGGTCCCCGGGGCGATGTACCGGCCCTCCTGGCCGCGATGGACGTGATGGTGAGCCCGTGCCGAGACGAGACTTTCGGCATGGCCGTCCTGGAGGGTCTGGGTTCCGGACTTCCAGTCGTCTACGCGGAGTGCCCTGCGCTGGACGAACTCGCGGAACGTCCGGACTGGGCGATCCAGCTGGCCCCCGCCGACGGCGCCGAGGTCGCCGAGGCCGAGAGCATCCGCCTGTCGATCGAGCAGTGCCTTTCCCTGCGGGGTCGCGATCGATTCCCATTGCCCGCATTCATCTCCGACGCCTACGGCATCGGCCGGGCCGCTGCCGCATCCGATCAGCTCTACCGAGACCTGATCGCCGATCAGGACTTCCGACCTGCCCAGAGGACACATGTGACACCCGCATCAGAAGAAGCCCACGGCGGGACCGCCGGCTCAGCGACGTCGCTCGTACTGGCCTCGCGTGGAGATGCGCTCACGCCCTATCTGTTCCGTGCGTTGGCGAAGCGGTTCGGGGTGGCCGGGCAGCTGGCCGTCGACCTGACCAAGATCCAGCGCTACGTCACCGCACTGACCACCTTCCGTCCATCCCGGACGGCCTGGGTGGAGAAGTTCTACAAGAGCTCGCGCGCGTATCGCTACCGCAGTGCCAACGCGGCCCGAGGCCTGGCCGCGGTGTCGGGCCCGTTCGACCTGGTCTTCCAGATCCACGCCCTCTTCGACATACCCGAAACAGCCAGCACGCTCTACATCGACTGCACCCACCGGCAGTCGGCCGACCACTGGCCGGCCTGGAATCCTCTCGCCGGCAGGGAGCTCGAGGAGTGGTACCGACGCGAGCGCACCGAATACCTCCGTGCGGAACATCTGTTCGCCTTCTGCGAACCCACCCGCCGGAGCCTGATCGACGACTACGGCGTGCCGGAGCACAAGGTGACCACCACCTACGCCGGGGTGAACCTCGACGAACTGCCCGAGCTCACCGGCCGGGCAGATGTGCCCACCATCCTGTTCATCGGCAACGATTTCGTCCGCAAGGGCGGCGAGGACCTACTTCGGGCCTTTGCCCTGGTGCGCAAGGTGATTCCGGACGCGGTACTGCAACTGGTCGGTACCGACCCCCGTATCCAGGCCCAGGACGGCGTCGAAGTGCTCGGCCGCATCAATGACAGGTCGAGAGTCGAACAGCTCTACCGCCAGGCGTCGGTCTTCACCGTGACGTCGTACTTCGATCCGTTTCCGTTGGTGCTGCTGGAGGCGATGGCCTTCGGTCTTCCCACCGTTTCGAGTCACTCCTGTGGGATCCCGGAGATCGTCGAGGACGGCATCACCGGAACCCTGGTGGAAGCCGGCGATGTCGACGCACTGGCCGCCGCCCTGATCGCCACTTTGTCCGATCCCGAGTCCGCCCGGGCGGCCGGGCGCGCGGGACGGGCCAGGGTCGAGAGGCTTTTCACCTGGGATGCCGTGGTCGAGCGCATGGCTCCCGCCCTCGAAGGGATCGATCGGCAGCTCACCACGTGAACCGGCGCCGCCGCTTCGGCTTCGCCGGAGGCGGAATGGCAACGCTGATCCTGCTCGCCGTGCTGGCACTGGTCATGTCCAGCTGTACGAGCGGTGGCCCGACGACCACCACGATCACCGCGTCCACCTCCGGTCAGGGTTCCACCGCGGCCGCCACCTCGGGTGTCACCAGCACTACTCGGTCCATCGAAGCGAACTCGGGTTTTGTGACACGCTCAGGTCGCGAGCTGATGCTGGACGGGCAGCGGTTCCGATTCGTCGGCGCGAATCTCTACGACGCTGCGGCGACGGACATCTACAGCTGCAACCCCGGGAAGCGGCTGTCCGACGCCGATCTGCTGACCACGCTGCGATATCTGCACGATCAGGGCGGGGCTACCGTCCTACGCTTCTGGGCGTACCAGACCTACACCCAGGGCGGAACGTACTTCGGCGGGATCGATCGGGTCATCGCCGCCGCGAAGGAGGTGGGCATGAAGGTGCTGCCGGTGCTGGAGGACGGACCGGGAAACTGCACCACCATCGAACCGGCCAGCTCCAAGGCGTCGTACAAGGGGGACACCTGGTACAGCGAGGGCTACAAAGTGCCTTACGGCAACGCCGCACTCTCCTACCGTGACTACGTCAAAACCGTTGTCGCGCACTATGCCGACGAACCGACCATTCTCGGTTGGAGCATGATGAACGAAGCGGACACGGCGGCCAGGGATCCGTTCGACCGGCCGATCCTGGTGGACTTCGCCACCGATATCGCCGCCCAGATCCGGTCGGTGGACACCAGGCACCTGCTGACCGTCGGTACCCAGAGCAACGGCGCGCTTGGCGCGAGCGGACCCGATTTCACCGCGGTGTACGGCCTTTCGCAGATTGATCTGGCCGAGGTTCACGACTGGGGCTACTGGGGGTCCGATCAGAGCCCGATGCCCGGCGGGTCCGGTTCGACCCCACCGGCCGCCGACTCCGCCGAGTGTGTCCAGCGGAATGCGAAAGTCGGCTGTTCCTTCGCACTGGCCGTCGGTCTCGACAAACCGCTGTTCGTGGGGGAAGCCGGTATTTTCGGCCGCACCGCGGAGGAACGGACCGCCCGGGCCCCCCTGCTACGCGCGAAGATGGATGCAGCCTTCGCCGCCGGGGCAATTGGGTACGTGCTGTGGAGCGTGACCACCGAGATCACCGATGGCTACGACATCCTGATCAGCGACGGCGATCCGCTGTTCGCCGAGATGAGTGCGGTAGCCCGGAACAATCCCTGAGCTGCCCGGGCCGGCGGGCGCAAGAGCCTGGGCTACCGGCTGGCTGACATCCAACGAGCATGCTTGGTGAGAGCCGCCAACAGTTCGGCGGCAGCCGCGTCCTGCGCCGGCGAGTACATGGTGAACCCGTCGTCGTGGGGCTCCGGTGACCCGTTCTCCAGATGCGGCATCAGGGTCCAGTAGAGGTCGCCGGCGATGTTCGGGTCGGCCTGCACCGTGGCGATCAGCGCGGCGGTCGCAGAGGCGTCGGTCCAGTCGAATTCGCCGACCACGTAGGCCTTCTGGTGAGCCGCGGCGGTCGCCGCATCACGCTGCATCCAGGCCGTGTCCACCGGGTAGAAGTGACCTCCGAGGATGTCGACGTCCGGCGCGTCGACCGCGGCATCTGCCACTGACATCCCGCTGGCGGCCGAGCCGTCGGCGACCAGTTGCTTCGCCCCGACCGTGTGTTTGATGAAGGACGCCAGGCTCTGCGTCCAGGAGGGCTGAGCCGTCCAGATCTCGTTTCCGGTCTCCCAGGCCATGATCGTTGGGTCGTTCTTGTAGGCCAGACCGGTGTACGGGTTGACGTGGTTCAGCAGGTGGCCGACGTAGACACGAAATGCCGACACCACCGAAGGGTCTGTGTAGAAGTAGCTCTCGGCCTGTCGCTGCGCGGAGTTGTTGGCCGCATTCGCATTCTGATCCGTACTGTTCGGATAGCCCGCCCAGCCAGTGAAAGTCGATTCGCCTCCGTGATAGAAACGCCACTGGTCGGTCAGTGGGATCATCAGCTTCAGCCCCAGCCGAGCCGCTCGGTAGATCGCATAGTCGGCCGAGGCCAGGGCCTTGTCGTCGAATACCCCCGGAGTGGGCTCCAGGCACACTGGACAGCCGACGGAGATTCCCAGCGTGTGCGATCGGATGACGGTGGCACCGGTCGCGACGGCGGAGCTCAGAGCGTCGTCGATCCGGGCCTTCGTCGGGTAGGTCGGGTTGCCCCCGGCATCCCGGATGTTGTCGTCAAGGCCCAGGTAGTACTCGTTCGCACCGGCAAACCGGAACGTGCTGCCGTTCAACAGCAACCGTGACCCGGACCGGGTGACGAATCCTGTTCGCGCCGTCGTCGTGGCAGTGCTCGTCGCCGGGATCAGTTTGATGGTGGCCTGGCTGGCAGGCGTCGGGGCGGCGGAGCTCGTCGCCAGGGCCGTGCCCGCGGAGGCCGTCCCGACCACCGCCACGGCCAGAGCGACGCCGGCGGACAGAATCGCCCACCTCCTCGGATGCCTTGGCCGTCGTCGCGATCCGTGCGGAACTGCTGTCACCATGTCGGAACCCCATCGCTCGGTGGCGGAGACCGATCGATCTCGCCCTCGCGACCGGTGTCGGCGCACCGATTGCGCCTGTCAACGGCCCAACCGGGTGCTTTGCTGAGCGTAATCGTAGTATTACTCAGCGTCAACAGTCCGTGGAAACGGTGGTGCTGGGCCGATCAACCCACGTGCGCCCACCGACGGACGATGGGGGTTGGTCATCCTGGAAGGCCCGGTCACTCTCGGTCGGGTAAAGCGTGGTACACATCAGTGGCGAGCTTGTCCTCAAGGAGACGCCACGCCCGGATGGACAGCCCGGCGACCGGAGTGTCGCCGGAATCGCTGGCTGGGGTGTCGCGGACGTCGGACCGTGATCCTCGGCTGGCATTGATTACGCTCCGTGGCTGAACCGGTTTGGGTCACGCATTCGAGGTGCCTATTCGGAGACCGCCTTCGTTCGGATGGGAATTTGATGACGCAAAGTGCGGTTTCTAACATTCGGTCCTAATCCGCCCGATCGTTCGGGTGAATCGGCTATCTTAGGAGTCGTTCACGTGGTGGTGACATTGATCCGTCAGGCTCAAGCGGTCGCCATTCGCTTGACGGGGAGTCAGAGGCGAGACCGACCACCTCGGGAGTTCATGTTCCCAGGAGTACCGGATGCGCGCCGTTCACCCCCGACCCACAGGCCAGCCCAAGATCAGCATCATCGTTCCTGCCCGCAATGAGGGCAGGAATCTCGAGGTTGTCCTGCCGATGCTTCCGGCCGACGCCGAGATCATCGTGGTCGACGGGCATTCCGTGGACGACACCGTCGAGGTCGTGGCCCGGGTCCGTCCTGACGCCCGTTTCGTCCAGCAGACCCGACGCGGCAAGGGGAACGCACTGTCCGTCGGATTCGCCGAGGCGACCGGCGACATCATCGTGATGTTCGATGCCGATGGCAGTGCAGATCCGGCCGAGATCCCGCGCTTCGTTGCCGCGTTGATGGCCGGCGCCGACTTCGCCAAAGGCAGTCGGGTGCTCGCCGGTGGTGGCAGCACCGATATCACCAGGATCCGCGACATGGGCAACAAGGGTCTGACGATGCTGACCAACATCGGCTTCCGGACCGGTTACAGCGACCTGTGCTACGGCTACAACGCCTTCTGGGTCGATGTGCTCCCTCACCTCGATCTTCCTCTGCCGCAGCCGGTATCGGCTGACATGCTGTGGGGCGACGGGTTCGAGATCGAGACGCTCATCAACTGTCGGGTGGCTGTTGCCAAGCTCCGGGTCACCGAGGTCCCGAGCGTCGAGCAGGACCGGCTGTTCGGAGCGAGCAACCTGAATGCCGTCAAGGACGGACTACGCGTGCTCAAGACCATCGGCACCGAGTGGCGTCGTGCCAGGGTTGCCCAGCGGCGTGCCGCTCACACGATCGTCCGTGGTCCCGCCCCCGTGACGTTCTCGGAACCGCAGTACAAGGAAGCATCGGCATGACGGAGAAGAGCATGACCGAGAAGAGCATGACCGAGAAGACAAGGCGCAGGCCGAGACTGAGCGTCGTCCAGGACTCGTCCGGTGCCCCGCGCGTGATGGTGGTCGGTGCCGGATGGCGCTTCACCTCTGGCATCAGCTACTACACCTGCCGCCTGACGAACGCGATCGCAGAAGTGGCGCCGACCAGCACCCTGCTGATGCGCCAGTTGGTGCCGACCGCGCTCTACCCGGGGCGAAAGCGCGTCGGCGAACAGGTCAACGACCTCGAGTACGGACCTTCGGTGCACGTGTTCGACGGCCTGGACTGGTTCTGGGGCCCGAGCATGCGCAAGGCCCGTCGATACATGGACGAGCAGCGGCCCCAGGTGATGATCCTGCAGTGGTGGACCGGAGCCGTTCTGCACTCCTACCTCCGACTGGCGCGACTGGCCAAGCGGTCGGGTTGCAAGGTCATCATCGAGTGGCACGAGGTCCAGGACACCGGCGAGGCACGGATCCCGGGTGTCACCCGGTACGTGACGAAGGCTATGAAGGCCTTGCTGAACATGGTCGACGGTCACGTCGTGCACTCCGAGTATGACCTGAACCTGCTGCGCCGCACCTACTTCCTGCCCGACGAACTGGTCACCATCGCTGCCCACGGACCCTACGATCACCATCGTCAGGCTGACGCAGCGCCGGCGTCCGCGACGATCGGTTCGGTCCTGTCCGCGGTACAGCCTCCGGTCGAGATCGAGGATCCGAAGGATTTCGTTCTGCTCTACTTCGGCGTCGTGCGTCCCTACAAGGGCGTCGAGGACCTCGTTGCAGCCTTCGACCTGCTGCCCGCAGAGGTGCGGGACCGCACCCGGTTGATGCTCGTCGGCGAGACCTGGGAGGGGTGGACGGCACCCCGGGAAGCGGTGGCCGCCAGCCCGAATCGTGATCGGATCGAGGTCGTCGACCGCTACGTGACCGACTCCGAGGTCTCGGCCTATTTCGCGACGGCCGATGCCGTGGTTCTCCCCTACCGTCGTTCGTCCTCGTCGGGGCCTCTGCACATCGCGATGAGTTCCGGACTTCCGGTCGTGGTCAGCCGTGTCGGTGGTCTGGTCGAGGCCGCCGGTGGCTACGAGGGCACCTTCTTCGTCGATCCTGAGGACCCGGCCGGTCTCGCCGCGGTACTCGCGGAGTTGCCGGCCACCCGTGGCCACCGCTACACCGATCCGCACAGCTGGGACAACACGGTCGTCGCCTACGGGGAGCTTCTCCGCCGAATCGGCGCAGCAACGTGGGCCCCCGCGGTGGAGGTAGGGTCGTCGCACCCGGTGCACAACCACTCGACGGCCAGACACTACGCGTCCTGAGCGACGCCGGTGCGGAGGAATACCCATGAAGAAGATCAGCCTGGTCGCCTTTGACCTGGACGACACCCTTGCCCCTTCGAAGTCGCGAGTCGACCCCGAGATGGCGACCCTGCTGGACGAATTGATCGCTCTGGTACCGGTGTGCATCATCTCGGGCGGTCGCTTCGAGCAGTTCTCGATGCAGGTGCTGGACGCACTGACTCCCGGACCGCACCTTCGGCAGCTCCACCTGATGCCGACCTGCGGGACGCAGTACTACGAGTGGGCCGGGGAAGACTGGTCCAGGGTCTACTCCGAGGAACTGACGGAGGACGAGAAATCCTCTGTCATCAAGGCTCTCACCGACGGTGCCGTCGAACTCGGGCTGTGGGAGGAGAAGACCTGGGGGCCCATCATCGAGGATCGCGGCAGTCAGATCACCTTCTCGGCTCTCGGCCAGGCCGCTCCGGTCGATGCCAAGAAGCAGTGGGACCCGACGGGTGAGAAGAAGGAGGCACTCCGCTCCTACGTCGCCGCACTGGTCCCGGGACTCGAGGTGCGCGGTGGCGGTTCGACCTCCGTCGATGTCACCCGCAAGGGCATCGACAAGTCCTACGGAATGCGCCGAATCGAGGAGAAGCTCGGACTCGTCAACGACGACGTCCTCTTCATCGGTGACCGACTCGACGACGGCGGCAACGACTACCCGGTCAAGGCCATGGGTATCGAGTGCATCGCCGTCGAGGAGTGGCAGGACACCGCAGTCGTCGTCCGCCGCCTGATCGGGGAGCTTTCCGCCTCGGTGAGCACGCCCGCCGCGCACTGAACCCTGGCCTGCCAATGCCGAGCGAACGCCGAGGCCCCGAACCGCATCTGGTTCGGGGCCTCGGCGTTGTGTTGAAACGATCAAATCCGTTGCAGGCGCTCGGGCTTCGCCGTCAGAAGGGCGGCGGGTCGTAGGTCGGTGCTGTTTCCGGCGCTGGATCCGGATCCGGCGCTGGGTCGGGTGCCGGGTGGGGTGCCGGGGTGGG
>NZ_JBEPNO010000025.1:0-89238 GCF_040546275.1 Nakamurella sp. UYEF19
TGACCCGGACGTTGGTGCTGATCGGCGTGCCCGGTGCGGTGGTCCCGCTGTCCGGGTTCGCCACCACCGTGTTCGCCCCCACCGTGACGGAGACGGTCGCGGTCTTGCAGACCGGCGTCGGGGACGACGAGTCGCAGACCCGGTAGGTGTAGACGTCCGTCCCGGTGTAGCCGTTGGAGGGGGTGTACGTGATCACCCCGGTGGTGGTGTTGACGGCGGTGCTGCCGTGGGCCGGGGCGGCCGTCACGGTGACCGCAGCCGGGTTCAACGGAGCCCCGTTGGCCGAGACGGTGTCGTTGGCCAGCACGTTCGTCGGGACAGCGGCGTTCTGCGGGGTGGTCCCGGTGTCGTTCACCGCGGTGACGGTGTTCGGCACGGTGATGGTGACCGTGGCCGAAGCGCAGACCGGCATCGGGTTCGACGTGTCGCAGACCTTGTAGACGTAGGTGTCGACCCCGGAGAAGCCGATGGCGGGCGAGTAGGTGATGTTGCCCGTGGTCGGGTCGACGGCGGTGGTGCCGTGGCCCGGGGCGGTGGTCACGGTCGGGTTCGCCAGGGGCTGCCCGGTCGAGGTCGAGTCGTTCGCACGGACGTTGGTCGTCACCGGCGTGCCGGGAGCCGTGGTGTCCGTGTCGTTGGCGGCCGCGACGGTGTTGGCGCCGACCGTGATCGACACCGTGGCGGTGGAGCACAGTGGGGTCGGCGTGGACTTGTCGCAGACCTTGTAGGTGTAGGAATCGGTGCCGGTGTAACCGTTCGCCGGGGTGTAGGTCACCAGGCCGGTGGTGGTGTTGACCGCGGTGGTGCCGTGGGCCGGCCCGGTCTGCACGGCGACCGACGCCGGGTTCAGCGACGCGCCGCCGGACAGCACGGTGTCGTTCGCGAGCACATTGGTGGCGTTCGCGGTGTTCTGCGGGGTGGTGACCGCGTCGTTGACCGCCGTGACGGTGTTCGGCACGTTGATGGTCACCGTCGCGGTCGCGCACACCGGCGTCGGGTTGGAGGTGTCGCACACCCGGTACTGGTAGGTGTCGACCCCGGAGAAGCCGGCGGCCGGCGTGTAGGTGATGACGCCCGTGGTCCCGTTGACGACGGCGGTCCCGTGTCCCGGTGCGGTGGTCACCGTCGGGATGGCCAGGGGCTGACCGGTCGAGCTCGAGTCGTTGGCCCGGACGTCGGTCGTGACGGCGGTGGCGGGGGCCGTGGTGGAGTTGTCGTTCACGGCGGTGACGACGTTGGCGCCCACGGTGACCGTGACCGTTGCGGTGTTGCAGACCGCGGTCGGCGTCGAGAAGTCGCACACCCGGTAGACGTAGGAGTCCGACCCCGTGTACCCGTTCGCCGGGGTGTAGGTGACCCCGCCGGTGGTGCTGTTGACCGAGGTGGCGCCGTGGGCCGGAGCCGTCGTGATGGTCACCGACGCAGGGTTGAGCGGCGCGCCGTTGGCGGTGCGGGTGTCGTTGCCGAGCACGGCTGTGGTGACCGCGGTGTTCTGCGCGGTGCCGGCCGTGTCGTCGACCGCGTTGACCACGTCCGGGACGGCGATGGTGACCAGCGCGATGTCGCAGACGGCGGTCGGGGTGGAGTTGTCGCAGACCCGGTAGGAGTAGGGGTCGACGCCGGAGAAGTTGACGGCCGGCGTGTAGGTGATGGCTCCCGTGGTCGCGCTCACCGAGGTGGTGCCGTGTCCGGGCGGTGTGGTCACCGTGACGGTCGACGGGACGAGGGCGAAGCCGGCGCTCGTGGTGTCATTGGTCAGCACCGTGGTGACGATCGCGGTGGCCGGCGGCGTGGTGCCGCTGTCGTCGACGGCCGTCACCAGATCGATGGCCTGCGCCGCGGCGACCGCGCAGCCGGCCGGGGTGCCGGTGGCGGTGCAGGTCGACGGGGTCACCGGGGCGGTGCCGCCGGTCGGATCGATGGCGGCCTTGTTCTGGAGCGTGGTTCCAGCGGCGGACGCCTGCGGGGTGACGTTGACGGTGAAGGTCGAGGTGGCGCCGGAGGCGATGGAGCCGGTGAAGTTGCAGGTCACCAGCTGTCCTGCGGCGACGGTTCCGGTCGCGGAGCAGGTCCAGCCGGTGCCGGCCACCGAGTTGTACTGCAGACCGGCCGGCAGCTGGTCGGCCACTCGCGCAGTGGTGGCGGTGGTTCCGCCGTTGTTCGTGACGGCCAGGGTGTAGTTGGCGGCGGTGCCGACGGTGAGCTGGGCGGGGTTCGTCTTGGCCAACGCGAGGTTGATCGGGGTACCGGTGTTGGTCAACGTACAGACGATCGACGAGCCGGCCACGGGCGTCAGCGCCACTCCGCCGCCGAGCGCCGCCACGGTCGGCAGGCCGGGCTGGAAGCCGTTGCCGTCCACGCAGGTGACGGCGGAGTTGTAGTTCGCCGGGCTGGTTTCCGTCAGGTAGTAGGTCGTCCCCACGGTGCCCGCGAAGGTGCCGGTGGTGCCAGTCCCGGCGGTGACGGTCCCACCCGCACCGGTGGTGGTGGCGTTGGTGGTGGCGTTGACGACCGTTCCGGTCACCGATCCGGTCCGGATGGCGACGGTGAACTGGTCGGCGGCGACGGCACGCGGGCCGCCGAGGGCCTTGGTCAGCACCATGGTCGGTGGCTTCGGCGTGTTGGTGATGACACACGAGATCGCAGCGCCGGCCACCGGTGTGACGGCCAGCCCGGCCGCGGCCGAGTAGGCCTGGTTGGTGGGCAGGCCGGTCTGCACGCCGTTGGAGTCGGTGCAGGTGATGGTCCGGTTGTACTGGCCGAAGTTGGTGGTCCCGCTACCGCCTTCCGTCACCGTGTAGGCCGCACCGACGGTCGCCGTGTAGGCACCCGTGGTGCCGGTGCCCGCAGTGACGGTCGCGCCGGTGCCGGTCGAGGTGGAAGCGGCGGTGGAGCTGACCACCGTGCCGGCGACGCCGCCGGTGCGGACGGCCGCCACGAACTGGTCACCGGTGTTGGCCCGGTTGCCACCGAGGGCGGTGGTCACGGTGATGGTCGGTTTGGAGGTGTTGGTGAACGTGCAGGTGACGAACGGACCGGTGGCGCCGGTCGCTGGGTTGGGGAATACCAGACCGAAGGTCTGGCCCGTTCCAGAGACGATGACCCGGTTGCTCGACGCAGCGTCCAGACAGCTGTAGGTGGTGGTGTAGTCGGCAAGATTCCCGCTGGCCGCGGTCTCGGCGACGGTGTAGGTCGTGCCAGACACGCCGATCACCGCACCGGCCGTCGCGCCCTGCAGGCCGAGGGTGTTGCCCGAGGTGGTGTCGGTGTTGTTCGCCGCGACGCTGCCGCCGGTGATCGACAACCCGAACTGATCCGAGGCGTTGGCCCTGGTCACGATGTTCTTCTTCACCTGGAGGGTCGGGTTGAGCGAGCAGGCTCCGATGTCACCGGACACCGTCGTGGAGATGCTCTCGGCCTTCGGGCCGTTGATGACGGCGCCGGTGTTGGGATTCAACTCGGAGAGCGTGGTGATGAGGTTGGTGGTGTCGGCGTACTGCACGAACAGGTGCCCGAAATTGTCGAAGGCGATGCCGTTGTAGTTGACACCCGTTGCCACGGTGTAGTTCTGGAGGGTGGTGGCGGTCAGCGACGTGCCGTTGGTCGAGCCGGTCGATGGCAGTGGTCCCTTGACGATCGCGACGGCGGCGGACGGGCTGACCGACTCCACCAGGTAGAGGTTCCCGGCCTGGTCGAACGCCATGTCGCCGTTGCCCTGACCGGCGATCGGGAGCGGGATGGTCGCGATCACACCGGTGATCGCGGTGTTCGTGTTGGTGTTGAACCCGTACACGGTGGCCACGCCGCCGTTGAAGGTCGCGTAGTAGTAGATGCCGCTGAACGGGTCGACGGCACCGGCAACGAAGCTCTGCGCAGCGCCGGTGGTCACCGTGCCGGGGTAGGAGGTCCAGACCTGCGTCAGGGCGTTGTACCCGTGGACCGCGGTGCTGGTCGCGGTGGCGGTGGTGACCTGGTCGATGACGTAGGCGGCATCGCCGCCGCGGGTGATGCCGAAGGCGTTCGTCCGGCCACCGTTGGGGATCGTGGTCACCGGCGTGGTGGTGGCCGTGACCGGGGTGACACCGGCCAACGTGCCGGTGGTGATCGCGTTGATGGTGCCGGCCGTGGTGTTGTTCGCCGGATTGCCCTGCTGGGCGTTGTAGATCGTCCCGCCGTAGCAGTCGAAGGGGGCGCCCTGCCCGGGCGTTGCGGCCACCGCCACCGCTGGGTCGGCCACGGTGCTGACGGTCACCGAGGCCGCCACCAGCGCGATGACGGAGACGAGCGAGAGCGCCGCACGCTTCACGGTCCACGTCGGGCGGGGAATCCTGTGCTTCGCGCGACCAGCAGTACTCACACACGGCTCCATCAGGTTCGTCGGTCCGCAGCGACCGAGGTCAGAACATGCCGGAGAGTCACTTGACATCACGCTCCGCGAAGGATTCTCACATGCCCTTCCCACCTGGGACCGATCGCGGAAGACTGATTGCAGGGCCGGCAGGGGAACATTTCGTCACGTTCTGTCACCGGGCTCAGCCTGCAAACTATGCAAGGCATGGAAGCGCGAAAAGGCCAGGCACCGAACACTTCTCGTGCGTCGCTGGCCATCCTGAACAGCGCGGGACCTACGACCGTGGTCTGGGTACCGCGCGGCGCGGTAGACCGTCGGCGGTGACGTATGGATTGGTTTGTCCGATTGACGAGCTCTCTTTCGAGTGGTCGAGCCACCACCCGTTGGAGGTATTCCCCCTGGGTGGCCATCCGTCGCCGCTCCGGCGCCGAAGTGCATGGTTGGACGGACGCATCGGCCTTCTCCGGGAGGGGGTCCGGGCTGGTCGATCCACTTCAGGGGGTTTCCTCAGGAACCGTGTCTACATTGGCCAGATGGACCGTCAGTCCGGCACGTCGACCCGGCCCAGGATGGGTGGCAGGGGTGCGCCGTCCGGCTTCCTGGTTCCGAGGACGAAAAATACGACCTGCGCGATGGCATTGGTAACGGCAGGCCGCCCGTTCAGTCCCTCGAGGTCCGACCGGCGGTGGTCGCCGAGCCGCCGTCGAGCCCGGCCGCCGGACCCGTGTTGAACTGGCGCTGGGGCTTCTCCCAGGGCGCCTGGGTGCTGTCGCACCACCTGCTGATCCGACAACCCGAGGTAGCGTCCGCCTTCCTGTTCACCGGCGGCTACATCGGCGCGGAAACCCCGCTCCTGCCCACCTGTTCCGGCCTGTCGGACCTGCCCGTTCTCGTCCGCAGCATCGAGAACGACCCGTTCGTGCCACCGGAACGGGTCCGAGAAACGGCCCAGCTGCTGACGTCTCAGGGCGCCGAGGTGGACCTTGCCATCGACCGGGTGACGAGCACGTGATCACCGACGAGGCCTACGAGACCGCCGCCCGCATCCTCGCCGGGTTGACGTGAATCCGCCCGACCAGCGGGATCGCCTTCGACTGGCCCTGGACGGACTGCGCCAGGATCTACTGGCGATCGAAGTAGAACTGGTCGCCACCAGAGCGGTCCGCGCCAACGGCGGCGACGACGACGAACACGATCCCGACGGCATTCCGCTCAGTTCGGTGCTGCAACTTCTGGAGGGCCAGAAGATGCGTGCTGTCAACGATATTCGCGAAGCACAGGCCTCGTTGGTCGATCTCGCACACGGAACCTACGGCATCTGCCGGATCTGTTCCCAGCCCATACCGCCCGGGCGACTGGAGATCAGACCCACGACCAGCACCTGCGTGAACTGCGCCGGCTGACACCGGAACGACGGCAGACCGCCAGTGCACCGACCGGCCGACCGCCGCGGACGGCCACGAGGCAGTCGCCCTGGCCCGCGCCACCGACCCGGACCTGGTGCTGATGGACCTGCGGATGCCCGGCAGAGACGGCGTTGCCGCGATCCGCGATCCGCGATCTCCGCGCCCTCGACCGCGAGCACCCTCGCATCCTGGTCCTGACCACCTACGACACCGACCACGACATCTACGCGGCCATCGACGCGGGCGCCGACGGGTATCTCCTCAAGGCGACCTCGCGGGAGGAACTGGTCGATGCGGTGATGCGGGCGGCCGCCGGGCAGAGTGTGCTGACTCCGAGCGCCGCCCGCAGCCTGGTCGATCGCACCCGCGGCGACCAACTCACCGCACGCGAACTGCTGGTCCTGGCCGCGATGGCCAACGGCGGCACCAACCGTGACGTCGCGCGCGAACTCCTCGTGTCCGAGGCGACGGTCAAGACCCACCTACTTCGTCTCTACCCGAAACTCGGTGTGCGGGACCGTGCCGCCGCCGTCCGGGTCGCCTTCGAGCGGGGACTGCTCGGCTCGCCGTAGCCGAGGGGATCGCATGTGAAGTGCCTGGGGTGCATCAGCTTTCGATCACCACCCGGTCGGATCCGCCGCGGCCGAAGGTCTCCGGCGCGTAGACCTGCTCGGCGCGCGTCGGCGGGGCGACGAACGTGCCGTCGGTGGTGGCCGAGGCGAGGTAGCTGTACTGGTAGACGCCACCCTGCAGGTAGGTGGCGAACGCCTCGGCGCGGTCGTCCCGCAGGTTCTGGTGGTCGTACCAGGTGGAGTACCAGTTCTGCGACGCCGTGACGCCGGCCTTCGCAGCCGCCGCCGGGTCGAGATCCTTGGGGGTGGTCGCCAGGTCGGGGTTGAGGATCTGCAGCCCGGCGGGCAGCGGGTCGATCAGCGCCACGTGGGTCTGCGCGCTGCGGGACACCAACGCCAGCTGCACCCTGACCCTGGCGCCCGCCTTGATGTGCCAGGTGCCGGCGGTATCCCGGGTGACGTCAGCAGGATTGTCGGCACCCGTGTAGGTGCGGGAGACGACGAACCCCCGGTCCAGCGGCGCCAGCTGCAGGTTCGTCGGGGCGGTCTGCAGGCCGAGCCGGTAGTACAGCCGGCCGGTCCCGGCGTTGTTCAGGGTCACGTCGCTGTTGTCGGCGGCGACCAGGTCGGCGGTCGGGATCATCAGCGTGGCCCGTTCGGTGGTGTGACCGGAGAACGTGTGCTGGCCGGCGAATCGATCGCCCAGCCAGACACCGGCCACGAAGTCCGCGGACGTGGACTCGAAGGCGTCGTAGTAGTGCCGGAGCGCCAGCAGGATGAATGCGTTCTCCTGGACGTTGTCCCAGCGGCCACTTGTCTGCCCGGCCATCACACCGGCCACGACCTTGGGGATCAGATCGCTCTTCGGGTCGACCGTGATCAGTGCGTCCAGGATCAGGCCGTCGGTGCGCCGGTCCGACTGCAACGTCGTCCAGGCGTCGTCGGTGACCTTGTTCGTGAACGTCGCCGAACCGGCGTCGTCGACGGCGGCGTTGCCGATCAGCCGCACCAGGCTGGCGCGGCTGGTCCCGTCCGTCACCGGAAGCAGCCAGGCCACCGCATCCAGCGGCAGATTGGCTCCCCGCTCGGTGACAAGTGCCTGCGCGGCAGCGGAATCACGTTGGCCGCCCACCATCCGGACGTTCAGGGCATAGGCGCGCAGCGTGTCCCGGGTGGCCTGGCTGGCATCGGCCGGAATGTAGGCGCCGATGTTGCCCAGGTACTGCTGCGCCTTGGCCAGGGCATTCTTCGAGACCGCGAAGCCATTCTTTGCCGCCACCAAGAGTGCCTGGGTGGACTGGATGGAGTTGAACGGATCGGACTTGTCCCCCTGCTTCCAGTACGGAAATCCACCGTCGCTGTTCTGCAGGGCGCTGAGCTTCACGACATCGCCGACCACCAGGGCTCTCAGCCCGTCCGCGGACGGCAGACCCGGTGCGGAGAAGGCCTTCAGCACATCGGCCAGCGACCCGATCGCGATGATCTGGCCGGCCAGCCCGTCCGAGCTGTCGTAGTCGTAGTCGGCCAGATAGCCAACGGCATCCGTGAGTTGTTGCAGCGCAGTCGAAGACGTGCTGACCTGCAGGCCGCCGAACTGACCGACGACCCCCTTCGGGGCGGTCACCTTCTGCAGCAACGTGTCGCCGCCGTTGATGACGCCGTAGGAGGCGAAGGTCTCGGTGGTGGTCGGCGTGTAGACCGGGAGTTCGATGGTGGCCGAGTCCGCGGCGGTGCCGCTCACCGCGGCGATGCGGAACTTTGCCGTGCCCGCCTGGTCCGCGGAGACGGGGAAGCGGACCTCGATCCGGCCGTTGGCCGGCACCGTGACCTGCTGACCCGCGGGGCCGTCGATCTTCAGGTTCGCCGCCTGGATGACCACGTCCGTCGTCAGCGGCGCGCCGGTCTGGTTCTGCAGAAGCACCGGCAGTTCCAGCTTGTCGCCGAAGTTCAGGAAGGTCGGAGCTGACGGACGGACGGTCAGCGGCAGGGCCGCGGTGATCGTCGAGTCGGTCGAGCCGAACCGGTTGTCCCCCGCGACGGCGACCACCATCACCCGGTAGCGGGTCAGGCTGTCGGGCAACGGAACCTGGATCGTCGCGTGTCCGCCCGCGTCGGTGGTGGCCTTCGGCACGAACAGGGCCAACGCGTCGAAGTTCTTCCGCTCGGCGATGGGTGCTCCGGTGCTTGATTGGGCCGCCTCGCGGACGGCGCCGTTCGCACCCGCGGCACTGGCACTGGCAGTGGGAGTGGTCGAGTAGGCGTCGGTGCCCGGTGCGGAAGCGGGCATCGGCGCCCCCGACGCCATCGCGGCAGACGACGCCGCTGCTGAACCGGCGGACTTCAGCGGTGGTAACGGATCCGCGAGCATCACGGTTGACCGGCCGTAGAAGGCGTTGAGCATGCTGGGCAGTTCCGGGTAGAAGGCCTTGATCGGGTCGGGGAGCGTGTAACCACCCAGCGCCAGTACCGCCTCGTCGGCCACCACCACCTCGAACTCACTGCCCGCCATCGGCTTTCCGCTCTGGTCGGTCACGGTGACGTCCACCGTGGTGGTTCCGCCGGGAACGACGGTCCTCTGCCGGGGCACGGCGGTGACCTTCAGCGTCCGGGCCAGGGTGGAGACCGTCAGGCCTATCTCGCCGGTGGCGTACGCCGGGCGTGGGGTGCCCGCTGCCACGGTGCCGGTGGCCTGGGTGTTGGAGGCCGAACGTGGTGCCGTGCCGACGACCTCGATCGAGACCGTCACCCCCGGAATCTCGGCCTCGGTGATCGGGATGTTCACCACCGCCGAGCCGTTCGTGACGGCGAACCGCGTGGTGGAGACGATCCCGTTGTGCTGCAGCGTGATCAGGCCACTACCGGCCCGGATCGGTGACTGCACCAGCAGCTTCGCCGATTCGCCCGGCTGGTACTCCTTCTTGTCGGGCACCAGGGTCAGCTGCTGCTGCTGGACCGAGTTGTCCACCGAGCCGTCGGCGCCGGCCACCCAGCGGGTCAGCTGCGACCGGCTGGTCCGGCCCTTGTCGTCGACGACGGTGCCGGTGATCCGGTACGTCCCGGCGGCCGACGGGTGGAACGTGCAGGTGACCGGCCCGGCAGTCGAGGTGACCTGGCACGGCTGCTGATCGGACTCGGTGTCGACCGGGACCCCGTTCGCATAGGAGGTTGTCACCTTCGCGGCCTGCATCCGGATCGACCGACCCGGCGCGGCCTTGCCGTCGATGTCGGTGGCGATCGCCTGCACCACCAGGTCTTTGCCCTGCGTCACGAACGTCTCGTCGCTCGACAGCCCGACGTAGTAGTCGGCCGGGTGCACCAGGACGTCGGCGGTACCGGCGATGGCCTGCCGGTTCACGTCGGTGACGGTGGCCTGGGCGGTCAGCGTCACCGGCAGGCCGGCGAACTTGTCGCCCAGGTTGCCCACCTCGACCTGCAGGTAATTGCTGCCGCCGGCATCCGTCGTACCGGAGAACTTGTCGACCTTGACCGCGTCCGGATCGACCGGCTGGCAGCAGTTGCCACTTGGCATTCCCCCACGGCCGCTGCCGAACCCGCTGTCCGTCTGCCACCACGGCGTCCAGATGCCGAAGGTGAACTGCCCCCAACCGGGCGGCGCGTAGGTGGCGGCCGCCGTCCGAACCTGCCAGTCGACGGGGGCGGCGCCGAGCGGCCCACCGGCGTAGTAGGTGGCGTCGGCGGCCACCGTGAGGGCGTTCCCGATCACGGCGGGCACAGTTCCGTCGATGTGCGAATCGACCTGGAAAGCCGGGGTGCGGAATTCCGCAATCGTGAAGGGGAGGCTGTAGTCGTACGAATCGACGACCGAGGCTCCCGCGAGATGGAGTTGAATTCCGGCGCTCCCCAGGTTGGCCCCGGCGGGGATCTTCACCGTCAGGTCGAACCCACCCAGCCCGCTGACCTTCACGGTGCCGTGACCGATGCTCACGCCGTAGGCGTCCTGGACCGTATAGGAAACGGTGCCCTCCGGGATCGATTTCAAGGCCGCGGTGACGTTGGACTCCTGCCGACGCACCCAGCCCTTGACGGAGACGGTCTCGGTCGGGCGGTACGTCTGGCGATCGTCGTTGACGAACCACAGCAGGTGGTCCGTCGACGGCGAGGTGGTCCAGTTGTTGTTCCACATGGCGGACGGCAGCAGCGCCGACTGGGTGCCCCGCGTCGCGAGGAGCGCACCGGCTCCGCCGGCGGTGAGGGCCAGCGGAGCGATGCCATCCGTGCTCGTGGTGGCGGCCGACCGTGGGTCGATCCGGCCGTCGCTGCCCACCAGACCCACCGTGACACCCGACTGCGGTGAGCCGTCCCGCAGATCGGTCACCCAGGTCCGCAGCTGCGTGGCGTCGTTGAATGCGTCCAAGCCGAGAACGGTGGATTGGGCCCACGTCATGGTCGGTCGGTTCTGCCAGATGTTGTTGTTGTCGAACGATTCCTTGGACGTCGGTTCGATGAGAACAACGACATGGCTGGTCTTCTCGGGCGTAGGCATCACCTTCGAGAGGTCCAGTTTGGTGGAGACCAGCACATTCTTCGGGCCGTCGATGGTGACGACGCGGTCCACCAGGACGGGCCAGCCGGGGACGGTGAGCACGGCGCTCTGCTGGAAGTTCTGCTGGGCCGCCCGCACGTAGAACCCCTGATAGGTCGGCCAGTCCTGGGGGGACACCTCGAAGACCCGCTCGCGGAACTCATTGCGGTTCAGGGTGTTCACGGTGATCGACGGCGCGGAGACCATCGGGTCCAGAGTGGTGATCGGTTGGGTGAAGGGATCCAGGCGCGGTGTGGCCGGTCCGATGTGGACGGTGGCCACGGCGGGTGCGGCCAGCTTCTGGCCGTAGACGTCGGTCAGGGTCGTCGGTGCCGTCACGGTGTAGGTGGTGTCCGGCTGGGTGTTGCCCTGCACATAGATCTGCTGGCCGGTGGCGGTCACGGACGCACCACCGGGAATCGCGGGGCTGACCCGGATGGTCCTGGGATCGAACGACTTCGGATCGAGGCTGTTGTTGAAGGTGAGGGTCAGCGGGGTCGAGGGCTGGCAGTCGCCGTAGCCGCACTCGGACTTGACCAGCGTCAGGGCCGCGTAGGTCCGTCCGCTGTACGTGGCCGGTGCGGTGGTGGTGCGGGGGCCTTCGGCGGATGGGGTGCCTGCCGCGAAGGTGACGGTCACGGCCGCGTCGACCGGCAGGGCGCGCACTGGCCGGAAGGCGACCACCCGGCCGACCGGCGCGGCGCTGATGGTCCCGAATGCTGTTGTGTCGGCGGCGATCTCGGCGACCGTCGCCACCCGGACCGGCCAGACCGTTCCGCCCGCGGACAGCGTGACCTTGCCGAGTACGGCCTTCGGGTCGACCCGCTGATCGAAGACGGCCACGAACATCGGATTCAACGCCAGGCTGTTGCCGGTCGGCGCAAAACTCCGCACGGTCGGGGCTGGGGTGCTGAACGAGAAGGACTCAGTGGCAGCGAGTTTCGCACCGCCGGCGGCCCGGGTGGCGGCGGGCACGGTGACCGTGAAGTCGGTGGCCATCGGGAGCCGGTCCAGATCCGTGGCGCTGCTCCTGCCGGCTGCGAAACGCAGGGTGCTGGTGCCGATCCACTGCCAGCTCCCGGCCACCTTCGGCGTGATGGTCGCCGGCACCTGGGCTGCCGCAAGTTGCCCGACGGTGGTGACCGCAACCATCGGCTGATCGAAGGTGATGCTGATGAAGGGAGCGATGGATACGGAACCCTGGGGTTGCATCCGCAACACGTGCAGCGGGCCGGTCGGCGTCGGGTCGGGCTTGGTGCCACTCCCGGTGGCCGGGAATCCGAGCGGGACGGTCTTGCCGGCCTGCGGGGTCTTGATGCTCTGCGTCGGCCACTTGAACGATCGGGCAAGCACGCTGTCGCCGGTCCAGGCCGGTAGCCGATCGAGGATGGCCGTGATCCGGGGGGTGCCCAGCGGACGCCCGTTCACCACGGCGACCGGGACCGCAGGCTCCTGTGCACGCCCGGCACTGAGCCGAAGGCCGGCCGGCTGCGCCACCACCCCGGGCTGCTTGCCCGGGGTGCTGTTGGACGGAATCGGTGTCGAGGTCGGGCCGCTGCTCACCGGCCCTGAGGCCGTCGGGTTGGAACCGGTTCCGTCACCGGCAAGGGGGCGCGGTGCTGTGGAACTGCCGCCATTGGCGATCCACGCTCCGGACGCCAAGACCACCAAGGCCAACAGGGCAGCCACGAGGGCACCCCGCCGACCACGCAGTTTCCCGCGCAGTCGTCCGCGAAAGAGCTGTGTCCGCCCAGGCTGGGTCATGTCGAACCTCCCACGACTGCCCCGCGCAGGACACCGTCGCACCACCATGACGAGAATCGACCATCGGTTGGTTGCACGGGCTTGGTTCCTGCGTCTGGTGGTCACGTCGAGCCCTCCGGTGCCAGAGCGTTCGCCACGGCGCCGTCCGGCCGAGATGCGCCCGCCGGTGATGGGGCGTACGGTGTAAGGGCCTCAACATCCGGGTGACCGGATCCCGCGAAGCTTCAGGCAATCCGCGCGATCCGGCGCCACCCAGCGCGATTCGAGACATAGCACCGGCAAATTTCAATGACGTCGGAGGGCTCGACCACCAGTAGGGCGCTATCTGCCCCCGCCATGTGTGGTCTGCGGTCAGGCCGTCGCCAGAGGGGCGAACAGTTCATCAATTAGACCGTCACGGTTGGGGTGCTCGACGAACGCGCGTTCGATGAACAACTACCGGAGGTCCTATGAACGCGCACGCATCCTTCCGTCGTACTACCGGAGCCATGATCGTGGTCGGCGCTCTTGGCGCCGGGCTGCTGCTCGCCCCGAGCCAGGCCATGGCCGCGGGCCTGCCCGCCGTGGCCACGGTCGTCGGCATCGCCGGACCCAGGTGCGCAGCCCCGGCCTTTGCGACGATCGGCGCTGCGGTCGCGGCGGCATCGGACGGGGACACCATCTACGTCTGCCCGGGTATCTACCCGGAATCGCTGCATATCGACAAGAACCTGGTGCTGCTCGGCGCCCAGTTCGGCACCCCGGCGACTTCGGGGCGCACGGACGCGAGCAAGGAGACGATCATCGAACCACCCACTGGAGACCTGGTCTCCTACTCGGGAGCTGCGACCACTGGCACCCTGGACGGATTCACCATGATCGGACAGGGCGACAACTACGGCATCGGCGTCACCGACGCCCTACTCACCGCCGCCACCTGGAACAACAACATCATCTCCGATACATTGTCGGCGATGAAGTTTTCTGTATCCCGGTCCGCGTCGGTGACCGGAAACCGTTTTACCGGCAACGACTCCGCCAATAATCAGGCCGCTGTCTTCCTCACGAATCGCTCGTCCAAGGATGTGGCGATCGACGGCAATGCCTTCGCGAGAAACGGCGCCGCGGTCAACACGCCGGGTAGCCCGACGAACAGCGAGTTCACCACCGGTCTGAAAGTCACCCACAACACCAGCGTCGACGACGGCAACTTCATCGTCCTGACGAACAGCAGTGGCACCCTGGTGGATAGCAACACCGTGACCTCCTCGCTGCTTGCCGGTGCCGCCGGGTCGGCCCTCTTCATCACCGGCAACAACGCCGACACGATGATCTCGAACAACACCATCACCGGGGGGCCGGCCACCGGAATTTCCCTCAACAACCAATTCTCGTCCAACCTGCCCTCGTCCGGGACGAGCATCACCGGCAATACCATCGCCGGCCGAACCAATGGAATCCGCGTTTCATCCGCGATGGGGGCGGGACCAACGGTGACGGCCACGACCATCTCGACGAACACGGTCATCGGGTCGACGGTCAACAGCATCAACCTGCAAGGCGGCACCGGAACCACCGTCGTGGACAACAGCTTTACCGGTACGTCCGCCACGGCCACCACCGCTGACTGCGTCGACGCCACGACCGGTGCCGGCACCGTAGGCACGGCGAACACCTGGACCAACAACATCGGCAACAGCAGCCTCCCGGGCTACCTCTGCACCGCGGCCGGCTCCTTCAGATCGGTCACCCCGGCCCGGGTGCTCGACACCAGGTCCAACCTGGGCGCCATGGGGCCGGTGGCGCCGACCAGCGCCATCAACCTGAATGTGCTCGGCAAGGTCGGCATCCCGGCCGGCGGTGTGTCCGCCGTGGTGCTCAATCTGACGGTGACCGAAGCGACCAACGGCGGGAACATCACCGCCTACCCGGCCGGAACGACGCGGCCCGACGCCTCGAACGTCAATTTCGTCGTCGGCCAGATCATCCCCAACCAGGTCGTCGTCAAGGTGGGCAGCAAGGGAGAGGTTTCGCTGTACAACAACAGTGGCGGCACGGTCCAACTCGTCGCGGATGTCGCCGGCTACTACGTCGGCGGAGTCCCGGTGGTGCCGGGGGCCTTCAATTCCCTCCCGGCTGCCCGCATTCTCGACACCCGGGTCAACGTGGGAGCGAACGGTCCGGTCGGCGCCCTCGGCACCATCGCCGTCCCGGTACTCGGCCGCGGAGGTGTGCCCTCCTCCGGTGTCTCGGCCATAGCGTTGAACCTCACCGTGGCCATGCCGGCCAAGGGTGGGTACCTGACGATGTATCCGGACGGCACCAGCCGGCCGAACGCGTCGAACCTGAATTTCACACCGGGTCAGCCGGGTATCGCGAATCTGACCGTGGTCAAGGCCGGGACCCACGGTCAGGTGAAGATCTACAACGGCTCCACCGGCCCGGCCTCGGTCATCGCAGACGTCGTCGGCTACTACCTCGCCGGAACGCCGACCGCGCCGGGCACGTTCGTGGCACTCTCCCCGTCCAGGGTGTTGGACACCAGGCCCGGCAGCGGCGGGGCCGGAGCGGTCGCGAGGCTGGCCACGATCCCGGTCCAGATCGCCGGTGCAGGCGGGGTTTCCGATAAGGCATCGGCGGTCACGCTCATTGCGACCGTGGTCAGCCCCACCAAGTCGGGCAACATCACGGCCTACGCGAACGGAACGACCCCGTCTCCGGTGTCGAACCTGAACTTCGTCGCGGGCCTGACCATCGCCAACCTGGTGACGGTTCCCATCGGTGCCGACGGCAGGGTTGCCCTGTTCAACCAGAGCCTGGGCACCGTCCATCTGATCGCTGACGTCTCGGGCTACTTCCTGGCCTGACGCCCCTGACCGGTGCTGGCACCTGGAGGTTGTCCGACAACCTTCAGGTGCAAGAAGTGCGTGGGTTGTCCCACGTTGGGTCGAGGATGTGGGCGGCGATGGTTTCGGGCCGGAACCCCCGTCCCACCAGGCGTCCGAGGAGGGGTCGGGTCAGGCGGGCGACGAGCGGGGCCGCCCGGGACAGGATGGCCGGGTTCGGCAGGTGTCCCCCGTCCCCGGGTCGGCCGACGAACCGGTTGACGACGCGCTGGACGGCCTGCATCCTGCGGGTCGGCGGATAGCGCCGGCGCTGGATCGCGGCGAGGTGATTCTCCGTCAGGACCCCATCCCGTAAGGGCCGGGCCAGCAGGTTGGCGGTAGCGACCGCATCCTGGATCGCATAGTTGATGCCGATACCGAAGGCCGGGGACATCGCGTGGGCGGCGTCTCCGATGGCGAGAAAGCCTGGCAGGTACCACTTCTGGAGACGATCGATCTGGACGGACAGCAGCTGGAGCTCGTCCCACCCCTGGAGACCGGCCAGCGGCTCGACCAGGAACGGCACGATCTGGGCGATGGTGTTCCGGAAGGCGGCAAGGCCCCGGGCCCGGAACTGATCCCACGAACCTTTCTCGATCAGCAGGGCCACCTGGTAGTAGCCCGACCGGGGAACGGTGATGACCACCCCGTCGGTCGAGAGGTACGCGATGGTCGGCGGCGGGTCGACCGGCGGCCGGTCCAGCCGGAACCAGAGCACGTCGATGGGGACGCCGTAGCGCTTGACCTCCAGGCCGGAGGCCTCGCGCAGCACCGAGGCGCGGCCGTCGGCTGCGACCGTCAGGTCAGCCCGGATGGTGACCTGGTCGCCGTCGCCGGACGTGCCGTTGGCGGACCTGGCGGTCACCCCGACCACGCGCCCGCCCTCGCGGACCAGCCCGGTGACGGCGGTGTTCATCATCAAGGTGAACGAGGGTTCCTGCGCAGCAGCGTCTTTCAGCAGATTCAACAGGTCCCACTGTGGCATGAACCGCAGCCGGCCGTGTCCGCCCTGCAGCGCGCCGAAGTCGACGGCGGTGATCCGGACACCATGGATCACCGAGTCCAGGGTGCGGACCGCGGTGTGCTCGATGGCCTCGAAGGCCTCCGTCAGGGCGAGCTGCTCGAGCAGGTCCATCGTGGTGGGGTGGATGGTGTCGCCTCGGAAATCGCGCAGGAAGTCGCTGTGCTTCTCCAACACCGTGACGGCGACCCCGGCTCGTGCCAGCAACAGGCCCAACATCAGCCCTGCCGGCCCGCCGCCCGCGATGCAGACCGAGGTGCGGCGGTCAGAAGCGCTCATCTGCCCACTATGACCGAAAATTTGGCGGACGTACCTTGACCTCCCAGCCTCGGCTACCCCCGGGCCTGCTCGAGCGCCCGCCCGACGAGAATCCGGGCCAGATGCCGGCGGTATTCGGCGTCGGCATGCATGTCGTCGGCCGGTTCCATCCCTTCGGGTGCGAGCGCAGCCGCTTCCCTGGCGGAGGCACCCGCTGCGAGTGCCGTCTCGGCCGCGAGGGCACGCAGCGGCCGACCGCCCATGTTGGCCAGCACGATCCGGCCGCCGAGCGTGGCGGCGGCCACGATGGCCCAGTCGTTGGCCCGGCGGGTGAACTTCTCGTAGCCCCAACCGATTCCGGCCCGACGGGGAATGCGGATCTCCACCAGGATCTCGTCCTCCCGCAACGCGGTCTCGAAGGGGCTCGAGAAGAAGTCGTCCGCTGCGATCTCGCGTCGACCCTGCTCGCCCTGCGCCACCATGACTGCGGAGCAGGCCACCACGGCCATCGGGAGGTCGGCAGCGGGGTCGGCATGGACGAGCGACCCGCCGAGGGTGCCGAGGTGACGGACCTGCGGATCACCGACCTGGGAGGCACTGTGGGCCAGCAGCGGGGCATCGGACCGGCTGAGATCGGCGGTGGAGACCATGTCGTGGGTGGTCAGCGCGCCGATCGCCAGCATGTCCCCGTCGCGGCGGATGTACCGCAATTCCTCGAGACCACCGAGATCGATGAGGAATTCGGGCCGGGCCAGCCGCAGCTTCATCATCGGCAGTAGAGAGTGCCCACCCGCCAACAGCTTTGCGTCATCTCCGTGGCGTCGTAGCATGTCGAGGGCCTCGTCGACGGAACCGGCACGCAGATATTCGAAGGTCGCGGTGATCATGACTGCTGCGCCACCGACAGGACCGCACGCACGATGTTGTGGTAACCGGTGCAGCGACAGTAATTGCCCTCCAACGCCGATCGCACCTCCGCCTCGGTGGGTGACGGATTGTCCTTCAGCAGTCCGATCGAGGCCATCACCATCCCAGGGGTGCAGAACCCGCACTGCAGACCGTGTTCGGCTCGGAAGGCGGCCTGCATCGGATGCAGCTCGCCGGCGGTCGCCAGTGACTCGACCGTGGTCACCTCGTGACCATCAGCCTGGGCGGCCAGCACCGTACAGGATTTCACCGACCGGCCGTCCAACAGCACTGTGCAGGCACCGCACGAGCTGGAGTCGCAGCCGATGTTGGCCGCCCGCAATTCGCAGACCTCACGCAGGTAGTGGATGAGCAGCAGCCGCGACTCGACCTCGTCGGTCCGTTCCTCGCCGTTGACGTTGATCGTGACCTTCATGAAATTGCTCCGTCCGCGGCCGCATCGCTGATGGCCCGCCAGATGCGGCGGGAGGTGGTCGGCATGTCGACGTGCCGGACGCCGAGGTGGGCGACGGCGTCGATGACGGCGTTCTGCACGGCCGGAGTGGCCCCGATGGTGCCGGCCTCCCCGATCCCTTTCGCGCCGAGAGAGTTGTAGCTGGTGGGAGTCTCCATGGTGACCAGCTCGAACATCGGCATCTCGGCGGCGGACGGGAACGGGTAGTCCGCGAAAGTGGCGGTCAGGGGGTTCCCGTCGTCGTCGTAGACCATCTCCTCGTACAACGTCTGGGCGACGCCCTGCGCAATGCCGCCGTGACGCTGCCCGTCGGCCAGCAAGGGGTTGAGGATGACGCCGGCGTCGTCGACGGCTATCAACCGCAGGAGATCGGCTTTTCCGGTTTCCACGTCCACCTCCACGACCGCGACGTGAGCACCGAACGGGAAGGTCGGACCGGCTGCGGAGAACACGCTGCGGATGAACAGCCGCTTCTTTCCGGCCAGATCTGCAAGGGACACAACTGCTTCCGGTGCGCCCCGCACCATGATGGAGGCGCGGGCCCGGTCGAGTTCCAGATCGGCCCTGTCCACCTCGAGGATCTCCGACGCCCGGTCCATCGCGAGCTCGACGAGCTCCTGGGACGCCTGCCGGACGGCTGCCCCGCCCTGCTGCAGACTGCGGGAACCGCCGGTGCCACCGCCCTCCGGGATCAGATCGGTGTCCCCGTGCATGACGGTGATCTTGTCGATGGCGATGCCGAGTTCGTCGCTCGCCAGCATCGCCCAGGCCGTTCCGTGCCCCTGGCCGTGCGGCGAGGTGCCGGTCAGGATGGTGGCGGTGCCATCGGCGTGCACCTCGACCTGGGCGTTCTCGTGGGGCGCCCCGGCTTCGAGGCCGGCGCCGGTGATCTCGACGTAGCAGGCCAGACCGATTCCCAGTTGCCGGATGTCGTGCTGGTCCCGCCGCCGGAGTTGCTCGATGCGCAGGGCGCGGTAGTCCGCAGCCTCCAGAGCCAGCTCCAGGGCCGCGCCGTAGTCGCCGGAGTCGTACAGGGCCCCCTGACCGTTCTGATGCGGGTTGTCGAAGGGCGCCAACAGGTTCAGTCGCCGGACCTCCGCCGGGTCCATCCCGATCTCGGCGGCGAACAGGTCCATCGCCCGCTCGATCGCCGCGGTGGCCTCCGGCCGTCCGGCACCCCGGTAGGCGCCCACCGGGGTGGTCGTGGTGACGACCGAGCGGGCCGCCGACTCGACCTTGGCGATGTCGTAGGTTCCCGGGGCCATCAGTCTCGTCAGCGATGGCAGCAGCGAACCGATCGCCGGGTACGCCCCGCAGTCCTGGAGGATCTCCAGCCGATACGCGCTGACCCTGCCCTGCCGGCTCCCACCGATCGTCACCGTCTGCACCTGGGCCCGTCCGTGCGTCATGGCCAGCAGGTTGTCGTACCGGTTCTCCGTCCACCGGGCCGGGCGGCCCAGCGCACGCGCGACGAACGCCACTGCCGCGTGCTCGGCGTCGGCGCCGAACTTGGCTCCGAAGGCACCGCCCACGTCCGGCGTCACCACCCGGATCAGCTCCGGCGGGACGTCGAGCATGGTGGCGAAGTCGGCCTTCGCCCCCTGGGCGCCCTGGTTCGGGATCCAGCTGGTCAGCCGTCCATCGGCTCCCCAGACTGCCGCTGCCGCACGGGTTTCCATCGGCGCTGGCGCTATCCGCTGATTCACGATCTCCCGGGTGACGACCACTTCGCAGTCGTCGAAGAGGTGCTCGTCCCTGGAGGGTGGCTCGAAGGTGCAGGCGATGTTCGTGCCCGCGTCCGGGAAGAGCAGGACGCCGCCCGCGGCGGCGACCCGCGGATCCACGACCGCCGGCAGTGGCTCGTACTCGACCTCGACGAGTTCGGCGGCATCCTCGCCCTGGTACAGCTCGGTGGTCACCACCGCGACCACCGCCTCGCCGACGAAACGCACGGTGTCCCTGGCCAGGATCGGGCGGCTCATCCCGAGCGGGACGGTCGGCCACATCGGTGCACGATCAGGCAGACCGAGGTCCGCGCCGGTGAACGCCGCGACGAATCCCGGCGACTGCGACGCCGCCGTGCAGTCGATGGAGACGATGCGGGCGTGGGCGACGTGCGACCGGACGAAGGTCACCCAGACCGCCCCGGTCAGCGACTCGTCGACGACGTCGTCGGTGTAGACCGCACCTCGGGTCAGGAACAGTGGGTCCTCGGTCCGGAGTACCCGCGTGCCCAGAATGCTGCCGGGTGACGTCATCGCCGCTCCTTCACCTGAGATTGCCCGACCGGTGATTCGCTCGACTGACCAAGTCTGCGATGAGTGTAGATCCGCGTGGGACGCCCGGCACGGTCAGTCGACGCCCGGTCCACCGTCGCTGTCACTTCATGATGCCGGTCGGCCGAACCGGCCGAACACCTCGGCGGCGGCTTCGCCGAAACCGGCCGGCTGATCCGCAGCTGCGAACGTGCGGCCCACCTCGGCCAACTCGTGCGACCAACGCCAGCCGCGTTCGACCGGAGTGCCTTTCGCGCGGTCGCTCCGCTCGGTGAGTCCGGGTTGGCTGAGGAACCACTCTGCCAGCAGATCCTGTTCCACCCCCAGCTCGACAGCCGCTCCCCGGATCGCGAGCATCAGTGCCTGCGATCCCTTCGACCACGCTGCGTAGGTCATCTTCAGCGCGGAAGCCGCGGTCGGACCCGCAGCCAGCTGGTGGATCTCGAATCGATCGTTGTGCAGGAGGAGGGCCACCTCGTCCGCCGGACCCGACAGGTACAGCCGGGTGGTTCCGGCCAGATCCGGCGGTGGCCCGATGACGGCCGCGTCCACGAGGATCGCCGGCGTCAGCCGTTCGCCGATGTGTCGGACGGTGGCCGGACTGACTGCGTTGGCCTCGACGAACGTACCCCGGTAGCCCGCGAACTGCTCGGCAACCTCCGCTGCCGCATGCGGTGGGCAGAGGCTGACCACGAGGTCGCATTGCCGGGCGAGCTGGTCGATGGTTCCGACGTCACGCAGGCCTGCGGACGCCGCCGCCGCCGCGGTGGCATCGCTGCGCCCGTCAGAGGCCCATGCGGCGTCGTGCCCGGCGTCGACCAGAGCGCGACCAACAGCCGCCCCCATGGATCCTGGATGAACGATCCCGATCACGGTCATCGCTGACTCCTCGTCAGGTGAAGCCGCCTCTCGCCTCTGACCTCACAGCAGTGCGGGACTGAGTCCCTCGGCATCGGTTCCGGCCTGGCTGGGCAGCTCGAATGCCGCCGCGACCAGCGGTGTGCGGGGCGAATCTCACGGGGCGGAGCTGGGCATCCGACATGCGGAGAACCTTACGATCCGGCAGAAACGCACACCCTGGCCGTACCGGTTCCGGGTCAGTCGGTGGACGCCTCCTCGGGACCGTCGAGCACGCTGGCCGGGATCCCGTACGGGAGGAAGCGCACCTTGCGGGTGGCGTCTGTGTTGTGCTTGTTGGCGCGCAGTGCGTCGAGCTCGGACGCGTAGACCTGCTCGATCTGGGCGCCGCCGTCCCCGTCCACCGCATAGATCACCCAGACACCGTCACCGGTCGCACCCGTCGTCTCGGGCTCGGGAACAGTGCGCGAACGACGGCCGGTGTCGCCCCCGGGCCCCGACCAACCCGAACGTTGCCCCGCCCCGCCGAACAGGCCGAACTGGCCGAGCGCGCCCCGCAGCTGCTCGCCCGCAGCGCGGACGACACGATCAAGATCCTCCGGATCGAATCCGAATTCATTGTTGGCCATCACGGTCCTCCTAGCGATACACGCACCGCGTCTGCGGCTCCCTCCAGTGTGCGCTCGAACCGGTGACGGCCGGAGCTAGCCTGCCGAGCTCTCGATCCTGCCGTCGACCCGACGCGGCAGACCCCAGGGGTTGCCGTCCCGTCATGCGCTGGGCAGCAGAGGATTCGGTACGGATCGGTGTCCGCAGAGCGAACCAACCGTCGACGAAGGCCGTCAAGGAGCCGACCGGGTCGGATCGGTGGTCAACCAGGCGAATTCCCTGCTCGTCGCCGGCACGACGGGGTTGGACAGCACGCCGAGCGAGTCGATCTCGACCACGGCGGTGTCACCGGTCGCCATGGTGAAGCTCAGCTCGGGGACCAGCCCGGTCCCGGTGGAAAGGATGACACCGTCAGGGAAGTCGATATGACTTCGGAGGAATCCGACCAACTCGTCGGGGCTGCGGTTCAGCATCTCGGTGCTGGTCGTCCCGGACCACACGGCGACCCCGTCGCGCTCGACCCGCGCGGTGATATCCAATGCCTGCAGGTCGGCGATCTCCCAGATCGGTCTGATCGACGGCCCGAGCGCGCACGAGCCGGAGTACACCTTGGCCTGGGGCAGGTACAGCGGATTCTCGCCCTCGATGGACCGGGAGGAGACGTCGTCGCAGATGGTGGCGCCGACGATCTCCCCAGCACTGTTGACGACGACCGCGAGTTCCGCTTCCGGGACGCTGATCTCGGAGTCGGGTCGGACGCCGACCGGCTCACCGTCTCCGACCACCCGCCACGGGACGCTTTTGAAGAACAGCTCGGGACGGTCGGCCCCGTAGACGCGGGCGTAGACGTCGGCGACCACACTCTCCTCCTGCCGGGCCAGGCTCGAGCGGCGATAGGTGACGCCACCCGCCCAGACCTCGGTGTACCCGTCGATCGGCGGCAGCAGACGAACCGTACCGGCCTCGGCCGGCCCGCCGGCTTCGACCACCGTGCGAAATTCGTCGAGCCTGAGCCGAAGTAGCTCAGCGATCGTCCCGACCGGCAGTCGGCTGACGGAACGGTCGGCAGACCGGACCCCCACCCGTGCCTGCGCGTCGGCGACGTATCTGATGATCTCCATCGAGTGTCAGCGCCGTTCCTGGATCCGGATCAGGTTGCCCGCAGGATCACGCACGGCGCAGTCGCGGACGCCGTAGGGCTGCTCGATCGGCTCCTGGACGATTTCGGCACCGCTGGCCTGGATGGCGTCGAAGGTGCTGTCCAGGTCGGCGGTGGCCAGGAGGACGCGGGCGTAGGTGCCCTTGGCCATCATCTCCAGGACGGTCCGGCTTTCGTCGTCGGTCAGGCCGGGGTCGGCGTTCGGCGGGTACAGCACGATGGATGTGCTGGGCTGGTCGACGGGACCGACTGTCAGCCAACGCATCCCGCCGTACCCGACGTCGAGACGGAGTCCGAAGCCCAGGATGTCGCGGTAGAAGGCCAGCGCGGCCTCGGGGTCGTCCTGAGGGAGAAAGCTGGAATGAATGGTGATGTTCATAGCGGTGAGGCTAGTGGCCGCTCGGGGCCGCCGCTTCTCGATTCCTGATCGGTCGGGTGACCTGCTTGGCCACGCACGCCGGCATCTCCGGTGTCGCGCCGGCCGTCTGTCGCCGATAGACGCTGGGCGGTATGCCGACCAGCTCGGTGAACCTGGTGCTGAAGGTGCCCAGTGACGAGCATCCGACCGCGAAACACACGTCGGTCACGCTCATGTCGCCGCGGCGCAGCAGCGCCATCGCCCGTTCGATCCGCCGCGTCATCAGGTAGCTGTACGGGGATTCGCCGTAGGCGAGCCGGAACTCGCGGCTCAGATGCCCGGCCGACAGATACACACCGCGGGCCAGTGCCTCGACGTCCAGCGGCTGGGCGTACTCCCGATCCATCCGGTCCCGGACCCGCCGCAGCTGCGCGAGGTCGCGCAGATGCTGGGCTCGGTCCGGGCTGTTGGTCACGTGCCCGATCGTCCCACAGAAGACCTCACCCAGCCTCGGACCAGTGCGAATCTGTGGCATGGCTCCGACCGATCTCATCTGGCTGAAGCACATGGGACCACTCTCTTTTCATTTCGCCGGGGACCGTTCGAGGGCATGAGCCCGTGGGCGTGCCGTCTTACGCCGGCCGGATCACCGGGAGCCCGGCCATCGTCGCGGCTGCTACCAGGCGGCTGTCGTAGGCCACGAATGCCCACAGGGAAGAACCGACCCGGCGAGCGGTGGCGAGATGGATCGAATCCAGGCTGCGCAGCGACGCCGGCTCCATCGTTCCCGCGTCGGCGAGGAGCTCGGGCGTCATCGTGATGTGGGCCAGACTGCTCAGCACCTGCTCCGCCACACCCGCTGCCGCAGCACCATGGCTTCGGGCCGCGCGTCTCAGCTCGACGCCTGCCAGCGTCGATGTGGTCAGAACGGAATCGGCGCCGGCTCCACGCAGCCACCCCCGGAGCGCGGCGGTTTCGGCCTCGTTGACGACCAACTTGACCAGGGCCGAGGTGTCGAAATAGGCGACCGTCACCGGTCGTCATCACGATCGGCCGTCAGCAGTTCGGTCAACGTGGGAGCGCCATCGGACGGTACCGGTTCGACATCGTGCAGTCGGCTCGTCGCCGGCATGACCGCGCCGGTGGCCACGAGCTGCTCCCAATCCGTGCCGACCACCGGGACCAGCGACGCCACCGGCTGGCCGGCCCCATCGACACACCATCACCATCAACCACTGACGTACGCCGCGAGGTGCTCGCCGGTGAGCGTGGATCGACCAGCGACGAGATCAGCGGGAGTGCCCTGGAAGACGACCTTGCCGCCGTCGTGACCAGCACCGGGACCGAGGTCGATGATCCAGTCCGCATGCGCCATCACGGCCTGGTGGTGCTCGATGACGATCACCGACTTGCCGGAATCGACGAGTCGATCCAGCAGTCCGAGCAGGTTCTCGACGTCGGCGAGGTGCAGCCCGGTGGTCGGCTCGTCGAGGATGTAGACGCCGCCCTTCTCGGACATCCGGGTGGCGAGCTTGATCCGCTGGCGCTCACCGCCGGACAACGTCGTGAGGGGCTGACCGATCCTGAGGTAGCCGAGCCCGACGTCCGCGAGGCGCTCCAGAATGGCATGGGCAACAGGCGTTTTCGCATTCCCGGAGCCGAAGAACGCCTCGGCCTCGGCCACCGACATCCCGAGAACCTCGCTGATGTCCTTCCCACCGAACTTGTAGTCCAGTACCACGGCCATGAACCGCTTCCCGTCGCATACCTCGCACACCGTGGCGACGCCGGCCATCATGGCCAGATCGGTGTAGATGACACCGGCGCCGTTGCAGTTGGGGCAGGCACCCTCGGAGTTCGGACTGAACAGCGCAGGCTTGACGTTATTGGCCTTGGCAAAAGCTTTTCGAATCGGCTCGAGCAGGCCGGTGTAGGTCGCCGGGTTGCTGCGCCGCGAGCCCTTGATCGCGCCCTGATCGACGGAGACCACGCCGTCCCGGCCGGATACCGAGCCATGGATGAGTGAACTCTTGCCCGACCCGGCGACACCGGTCAGCACCACCAGCACACCGAGCGGGATGTCCACGTCCACCTTCTTCAGGTTGTGCGTGCTCGCTGCCCGGACCTCCAGTGCCCCAGTCGGTTTCCGGATCGACGTCTTCAGCGATGCCCGATCGTCCAGGTGCCGCCCGGTCAGGGTGTCGCTGGCTCGCAGCCCATCGAGACTGCCCTCGAACACCACCTCCCCACCGGCACTCCCGGCGCCGGGACCGAGATCGATGACGTGGTCGGCGATCGCAATCGCTTCGGGCTTGTGCTCGACGACCAACACCGTGTTGCCCTTGTCGCGCAGCTGCAGCAGGAGCTTGTTCATCCGTTGGATGTCGTGGGGGTGCAATCCGATGGTCGGCTCGTCGAAGACATAGGTGACGTCGGTCAGGGAGGAGCCGAGGTGCCGGATCATCTTGATGCGCTGCGACTCCCCGCCGGACAGCGTGCCCGAGGGTCGGTCGAGAGACAGGTAGCCCAAGCCGATCTCGACGAACGAGTCGAGGCTGTGCCGCAGTGCCGCGAGCAGCGGCGCCACGGACGCTTCGCTGACCTTGGCCAACCAGACTGCGAGATCGCTGATCTGCATTGCGCACGCGTCGGCGATGCTGATCTTGTTGATCTTCGACGACCGGGCCGCCTCGGACAGTCGGGTCCCGGCGCACTCCGGACACGTCGTGAAGGTCACCGCCCGCTCTACGAAGGCTCGGATGTGCGGCTGCAACGTGTCGACATCCTTGGAGAGCATGGACTTCTGGATCTTGGGGATCAGCCCCTCGTAGGTCAGGTTGATGCCCTCGACCTTGATCTTCATCGGCTCCTTGTAGAGCAGATCGGCCATTTCCCGCTTGGTGTACTTCTTGATCGGCTTGCCCGGATCGAAAAGGTCGGAGCCAATGAAGATCCGGCCGAACCAGCCATCCATGCTGAATCCGGGAATGGAGAACGGACCTTCGTTCAAGGACTTGCTGTCGTCGTACAGTGCGGTCAGGTCTATGTCCGTGACGGAACCGCGGCCCTCGCAGCGCGGACACTGGCCACCGGTGATCGAGAAGCTGCGCCGTTCCTTCACGGTCTGTCCGTGGCGCTCGATCGAGACAGCGCCGGCTCCGCTGATGGACGCGACGTTGAACGAGAACGCCTGTGGTGAGCCGATGTACGGCTTTCCGAGTCGACTGAAGAGGATGCGCAGCATCGCGTTGGCATCGGTGGCGGTGCCGACCGTCGAGCGGGTGTTCGCGCCCATCCGCTCCTGGTCGATGATGATCGCCGTCGTCAGGCCGTCGAGGACGTCGACGTCCGGCCGCGCCTGCGTGGGCATGAAGCCCTGGACGAACGCGCTGTAGGTCTCGTTGATCATCCGCTGCGACTCCGCGGCAATGGTCCCGAAGACGAGAGAGCTCTTGCCAGAACCGGAAACCCCGGTGAACACGGTCAGCCGGCGCTTGGGGATCTCGACACTGACGTCTTTCAGGTTGTTCACCCGTGCGCCGGTCACTCGGATCAGGTCGTGGCTGTCGGCAGCATGCGGTTCGATCGTGCTCGTCCGGCCTGTGCTCACTCTGTCTTTTTCTCCATCAGAAGGCTCGTCGGGTCTTCTCTCGAACAGGGGCGACTCTATCGGGGGCCTCGGGGCAGGCGCTTCTCGATTCCTGACCGGTCGGCGGCTCTTCGGCACTCAGTCCCGATGGTTGACGATGTTGATGACGTTGCCGTCCGGAGCCCGGACGAAGAACCGGCGTACGCCCCACTGCTCGGTGGTGAGGGGGTGGACGATCTCGTAACCCAGTTCCATGGCTTCCGCGTAGGCGCCGTCGATGTCGTCGGTATGGACCGAGATGACCGAGTTCTCCGGCGCATTCGCGTCGCTGGTGACGAGTTGGACCGCGGCCGGCGTCTGCGGAGAGGCGTAGCGGGCCACCCATCCCATGTTGAATTCCTCGGTGCCCAGCCCGAGGTAGTCGGTGTAGAAGCTCTTGGCCGTCTCGATGTCGGCCACCCGAAGGTTGGCCATGATGCTCGTGCTGTGCATGGGGTACTCCTGCCTGCAAACGGATGCGCCCGATGATCGACCTGTCGTGACGGTCTGTCCACTCGATCCACTCGATCCACTCGATCCACTCGCGGCAGTCGGTCACCGTCCCCGCGCGCAAGCTGAAGCGGCGGAATAGGGTCGGAGCCATGTCGACGACGCCGTTGCCTCTGAGCCCCGAGCCCTTTTCGGACGTCGAACGGGCCCGCTGGCGCTCCGGGCGGCTGTCCGCCTACCCGCAGCCGGGCCGTTCTGAGGACGCGGAGGGCATCGAGCAGAGGCTGCCCGACGAGCCCGACCTGCCGATCGACCCGGACGAACCGGTGCTCTTCGTGCCGGACCACCTGTCCGCCGGACCGGTACCGCTCGTGGTGTTGTTCCACGGTGCCACTTCCCGACCGTCGGAGGTGCTGCCGACCTTCGAGGAACATGCCCAGCGCGAGGGGTTCCTGGTCCTGGCGCCGAAGTCGATCGACTACACGTGGGACGTCATCGTGAACGGCGGTTTCGGTCCCGACGTCGCCGCACTCGACAGTGCGCTGTCCGAGGTCTTCTCGGCGTTCGACATCGATCCCGACCGCATTGCCATTGCCGGCATCTCCGACGGGGCCTCGTATGCCCTGTCGCTGGGTCTGGCCAACGCGAATCTGTTCAAGCGGGTGTTCGCCTTCTCCCCGGGCTACTTCGCTCAGGGCTACCGCGAAGGCCACCCCAAGATCTTCATCTCGCATGGTCGGGAAGATCCCGTCCTTCCGATCGAGAAGACAAGCTGGCGAATCGTTTCCGTGCTCAAGACGGCCGGCTATGAAGTCGATTTCCGTGAGTTCACCGGCGGACACGAGGCCCCTGCCGATCTGGTCGATGTGACGGTCGACCTGCTGACGGCGTAGGCGACGCCGGCTGGATCCTCTGCGTATGGATCGCACACTGCGAGCGGGTCGGCAACATCCGGCAGTTCCGCTCAGAACGGTGGTTCGTCGGGGTCGGGGTATTGGCGGGCTTTGTCGGCTGCCAGTTGTAGGCCGTAGGCGATGGGGTCGAAGCGTCTGAGGGTGTTGTTGTTCTGGGTGCGGAACCGTTCGTAGGAGCCGGCGGCGGCGATGTCTTCTTCGATGCGGGCGTTGAACTCTTCCTGCGTCTCCTGGTCGTCTTCGTCGTCTTCGTCGGCGGGCCGGGGGTCTGTGTCCGTGCCGAGGCGGTGGATGAAGGTGGTGCGGTGGTCGAGTTTGATCCGTTGCGCCTTCAGCAGGCGGGTGTTCTCGGCTCGGCGGCGTGGCGGCGTGCGATGAGGATTTTGGTTTGTTCGGCGTGACTTTGGGCGGTGCTGCCGCCGTCGAGGATGACCGGGGACGGGCGCGCGCAGGGGCAGCAGTCGTGGTCGTCGGTGTCGGCGTCGCTGCCGACAGTCGTTTCCTGCGGGCTGTTTTCGTCGGCGGGATCTGGTCGTTCGTGGTCGGGGATGGCGAATTCTTTGGGGTGGTCGACGTAGTGGTGGCCGGTGGGGCTGGTCCACAGCATGGTCAGGCCGTCGTCGGGGCTGCGGGTGGCGGTCCAGTCGGTGAACGTTTTCAGGAAGTGGTGGTGTCGGGATAGCGGGTCGAGACTTTTCGCATCCGTCTGACCGCCGCGTTCGGGATGCTCGTGGTCGAAGGATTCTCGGTGGTCCAGGTCGCACAGTGGTCCGGGGATCCGGCAGGACGGGAAGCGGCAGGTCCCGGCGGCGGTGAGCACCTGGTCGGTCACTGTCTGGGTGGGGATGTATGTCGGAACAGGCGCGGTGGAACCCACCGCCATCGCCTGCCCCTGCTCGTTGACGACGATCACCGCGAGGGTTCGGATGGACGTTTTCATCGCGAGGGCGAGGTGGGCGGGCAGGAATCCGTGTCCGGTGAGTTCGGCGGGGTCCTGGTTGAACTCGGTGAACGCCGCGAGGCTCATGGTCAGGTTGAAGTGCGCACCCCGGCCGTGGTGCTTGGTGATCTTCGACAGTTTCCGGCCCGGTCGCGCGGTGATCGGCTGCGTGGTGATCGGCTGCGGCGCAACAGGAACAGGAACGGCTGGCTCGGCGGCCGGGGACGGTGCTGGCTGAGTCGCGGCGGGCACCGCCACCTCGACGGACGCCGCGGCCTCATCGTTTTCCTGAGCCGGGTTCGCCGCTCCGGGCTGAGCTGTCGGGTCCTGGTTCTGCTCGGTGCCGGCGGGGGTCTCGTCGAGGTCGGTGGTGTGGGGGTGTCGGTTTCGGGGGAGGTGGCCTGGTCGTCCGATTCGGTGGAATCCTCCGGGGTGCAGGTGTCGCGGAGGTCGACGAACCCGTTGGCCAGGATCTGCAGGCACATGTCGACCAGGGCGTCGGCGCGGCACGCGGCGATGCCCCGTTCGTCCATCCCGACGGTGGCTTTGGCGATCCGGTCCAAAAGGTCGAACACGGCGACGGCGACTTCGGCGGTCAGGTGCGCCCGGATCATCCCCATCCCGTCGACGCTGGGGGTGTGGTCGACGAACCGGTCCTTGCGGGCCTTGTCCGCCCGTTTCTTCGACGCGGTGGGGTCGGCCAGGATGACGCGCAAATCGATCATCGGCCGCAGCAGCCCCGGGGTGCGGGTTTCGGCCAGCGGCAGCATCTTCGCCTCCACCGCGGTCCGCAACTCCGGGTCGAGGTTGGCGGTGCGTTCGGCGATCATCCGGGCCCGGGGTAGGTCGATCCGGCCGGCCTTCAACGCCGCGAGGGTCGCCGGCAACTCCTGCACCAACTCCACCGCGGCGGACACCCGCCGGGATGCGCCCAGCGGCGATTGGTGCAGGGCGGCGCTGACCTCCGCGGCGGCCATGTCCTGGGCCCGTTCGGCGATCAGCACGCTCATCGCTTCCGGGTCGACCAGCCCGCCGGGGCGGTTCGCCAGGCCGGTGTGGTCGATCAAACCGGCGATCAGCTTCGTCATGGATCCGCACCGTCCGGGTGTGGCGAACTCCGCGACCGCGGCGATCTGCACGGCCTGCAGGTGGGAGATCAGCCGGTTCGCCGCGACGATCAGATCCGGCAGCTCGGACGGCGACAACGCTGCCGGGACAGCGGAGGTCACCCACCCGAAGGTGTCCGCGACCGGCACGGCAGCGGGGGCAGCAGCCGGTTCCGGCGTCGGCGCAGCGGCCGGTCCGGAAGGTGCGGCAGCACTGTCGGGGTCGACCGGTACCGTCGCCATATCAGCACCCCCTTTTGAGCCTCGTCGAACCGCTCAATCACTGGACTATTGTTCGATTATATTCATTCGGAGTGCTGACACACAATGGTTTTGCTCTCAGCAGATTACCTGCATCCGAAGGATGTGAGTTGCGCCCCGGAAGCCCCGAACTCGCCGCATTCGCCCACGACAGCCGGGCCTGGGTGAGCACCGACGAGGCGGACCTGCCGGTCGCCTACCTGCTGGTTGAGATCGTCGATGGTGACGCACATATCGAGCAGGTTTCGGTGCACCCGGAACACGCCCACCGCCGCATCGGCCAGTCCCTGATCGAAGTCGCCGCGGACTGGGCAGCGCGTCAGGCCTTGGCCGCGCTGACCCTCACCACCTACGCCGAGGTGCCATGGAACGCCCCCTACTACGAGCGTCTCGGTTTTCGAATCCTGCACGACGCCGACCTGGGTGGTGGCCTCCGTTACGCGAGACGACTGGAGGCAGCCCGCGGCCTTGACCGGTGGCCGCGGGTCGCCATGCGGCTGGACATCGGGTCGGACAGCCTTCAAGCCGCCAACAGTCAGGAGCCGCTGTAGTCCACTGCGACGTCGACAACCCAAGTGATGCCGAACTTGTCGGTGAGCATGCCGTAGGCGGGCGCCCACTGGGCCGGCCCGAGCGGCTGGGCGATGGTCGCTCCGTCGGACAACTTCGACCAGATCGCGGTGACTTCCTCCACCGTCTGGCCACGCAGTGACTCGTAGAACGGATCGACGCCCTTGTCCCAGCCTCGGCTGGCCGGAACGTCATAGGCCATGACGGCAAACCCGTTGTCGGACACGACCTGCCCCCACATCACCAGGTTCGCCTCGTCCGGATGCTGGACGTTGTGCATGTCCTGGTAGGTCAGGATCGTCAGGTCACCGTCGAAGACGGAACGGTAGAACTCGAGCGCCGCGCGGGCGTCTCCCTTGAAGTTGATGTGGGTGACGGCTTGCAGGGTCATTGTTGGCTCCTCGCCTCTGGTTGGGATGCAAGAAGCGTCGCAGGGGTAGAGGACAGCAAGTGTCCTCTACTTCGGGCATCATGGAATTCGTGCCGAAAACTTCAGCCCGGTTGCTGTCGCTGCTCTCGTTGCTCCAGGCCCGACGGGACTGGCCAGGGCCGCTACTGGCCGAACGCCTGGACATCAGTGCCCGGACGGTGCGCCGCGATGTCGACCGCCTGCGCGAACTCGGCTACTCGATCACCGCGTCCAAGGGACCCGAAGGTGGCTACCGCCTCGATTCCGGTGCCCAGCTGCCACCGCTGCTGTTCGACGACGAGCAGGCCGTCGCACTCGCCGTCGCGCTCCGGATCGCCACTACCTCGGGGGCGGGTATCGCCGAGGCCGCCTTGCGCGCGCTGAACACCGTGCGGCAGGTCATGCCCGCTCGGCTACGCGCTCGGATCGACACCCTGCAGGTCACCGCCGTGAACCCGCCCCCGAGCGGGCCGGATCCACAGGTCGACAGCGGCCTGCTCATGACGCTGGGCGCCGCCGTCCACGGCCGCGAGGTCCTCCGCTTCGACTATGCCTCGGAAGACCCGCCGGGATCGAACGATCAGCCGAGGGCAGATCAGCCGACAGCGCACCGGGTGGAGCCCCATCACCTCGTCACCTGGGGTGATCGTTGGTACCTCGTCGCCTGGGATCTGGATCGCACTGACTGGCGCACGTTTCGCGCCGACCGGATATCGCCGCGCACGCTGACCGGGCCGCGCTTCACCCCGCGTGAACTGCCTGGCGGCGACGACGTCAGCGCCTTCGTGACCAAGAGGTTTCGAGGTTCGGAAAGCGCGACCGGGCCGGGAGGCTGGTCGTGCCAGGGCGAAGTGATCCTCGACCTCCCGGCCGTCGCGATCCGGCCGTACACGCGGGAGGGAATCGTCGAGGCAGTCGGGCCGGATCGATGTCGGCTCAGCCTCGGGGCCTGGTCCTGGACCGCGTTGGCCGCCACGATCGGCCGATTCGACGCCGACATCGAAGTAGTCGGCCCGCCCGAACTCGCCGCAGCATTCGGGCGGCTGGCCCGCCGCTACGCCGACACGGCTTCCCGGGCCGGGATCAGCGATCGACCGTGAACGCGGTGACGGCGGAGACCCGCAGGAAGTCGAGTTTCGCAGCAGCCTCTGATCCGGATGCCGCGGTGTAGGCGACGATGCGCAGGTCGGTGCCGGCCACGGTGAATACATCGCAGTCCAGTTCCACGTCACCGACGACGTTGCTGTGCAACACTTTCCGTTCCGATTGATGCTCCCCGACGGCGCCCCTGTCCCAGAGCTCGCGGAACCGCACACTCGTGCCCAGCAGTTCCCCAACCAGGGCGCGTACCCCACGGTCACCGGGGTATCGGCCCTGCACGCGCCTCAGGTCGGCGACCAGTGACGCCTCGAACGAATCGACCCCGACCGAGCGGCTGACGATGCAGCTCCCGGTGCTTTCGCCGAGGCCGGTCCCGTTGAAGTGCGACCGCACCAGGTTCGGCCGGGCGGTGTAGGGATGGATCGGCTCGCCCAGCAGGGCGGCCCACAGGGGACTCCACGTCAGGAGATCCCACGACGCAGTGAAGACGGCCAGTGGTGTCTCTCCGAGACGGGCGACCAGGCGCTGGACACCGGGCGGGATGTGCGACGGCACCTCTTTGGCCGACGGTGGAAGGAGTCCGGCCACGATGAAGAGATGGTCACGCTCGCCGTCGGTGAGTTGCAGTGCCCGGGCCAGCGCCGACCCGACCTGCGGGGACGGCCGTCGAGCGCGGCCCTGTTCGAGCCGGACGACGTAGTCGACGCTCAACCCGGCGAGCGAGGCGAGTTCCTCACGTCGGAGCCCGGGCGCCCGCCGTGAATCGCCGGCAGGCAAACCGACGTCGACCGGCGAGAGGCGATCCCGCCACGAGCGCAGCAGCGCACCGAGTTCACCGTGATTACCGAGTTCACCGTGATTGCTGGCGGATTCCTGCATCTGCCCAGTCTGCCAGCAGCGCCAGCATCCTGGGTGGTACTGCCGATCCACATGCTGAGCCGGGCCTGGATGGCCGACCGATCCAGATGCAGACTCGAAGCATGACAACAACACTGATCACCGGAGCCAACAAGGGCCTCGGCTACGAAACCGCCCGTCGACTTCTCGAGGCCGGGCACACCGTGTGGATGGGCGCGCGGGACGCAACCCGCGGGCAGGAGGCTGCCGGCGTTCTCGGCGGCCGATTCGTGCAGATCGACGTGACGAGCGACGAATCAGTCGCCGCGGCCGCCGAGACAATCCGGGCTGCAGGCGGTCTCGACGTCCTGATCAACAACGCGGGCATCCCCGGGCCGTTCGGCCCGCCGGCAGAACTCAGTGCGGCCGACGCTCTCGCCGTGTACGACACGAACATCGTGAGCATCGTCCGAATGACGACCGCCTTCGTTCCTGTTCTCCGTGACTCGAGCGCTCCGACCATCGTCAACGTGACCAGCGGACTGGGATCCTTTGGCGCGGTGCACGACACCGACCGGATCGAGTCGACAATCGTTGCTCCGCTGTACACCTCGTCGAAATCCGCCGTCACGATGCTCACCGTCCAGTACGCGAAGGCGTTCCCCGAGATGCGGATCAACGCGGCCGACCCCGGTTACACCGCAACAGATTTCAACGGGAACAGCGGAACGCAGACGGTGCAGGAAGGCACTGACGCGGTCTTCGAGCTGGCCACGCGTGGCGGTGAAGGTCCGACCGGTACGTTCATCGACCGCTCCGGCGTCGCACCTTTCTGAAGCCCTGATCGTCCGCAGCAGCGCCATTCTCACCCCCGGGCGACCAGGTTCGTGGCGACCAGGGGCGAGCCGGCCTCGATCAGCGCCAGATCGCGCTGGGCAAAGCGGAGGTGCTCGCACTCCTCGTTGAGGATCACCCACAGGCAGCGAATCGCGCGGAACCGTTGCCCGTTCTCCCAGAACGGTCCCTCCCCTTCGACTTCCAGCTCCTCCGGGCTCACCTCGGCCAGGAATCGACGTACCTTTTCTACGCGGTCCGCGCGCAGATCGAGGACCGCGTCGTAGGGGGGTCTCGCGTCCACGTCGATACCGATCTCGCCCGGCAGTCGGCCGCTGAATTCGGTGAGTTCGGTGAACGGCATTCCCCACGGGTGGAAGGGCTTGTCTTCGCCCTTGACCGCCCCCAGCCACGCGTCGGTAGCGAAGACCAGGTGCCGCAACGTCTCCGCAAACGACCATTCCTGCGCCACCGAGACGTCTGGGGTGCCGGCGGGCATGGCAGCCACCTTCTCGTAGAGGGCTGACCAACTCTTCCCCAGCGCGACCCAGCCCGCCTGAAGTCCGGCCGCATCAGACGAGCGGCGCAAGGCCCTTGCTGGTTCCCGTCGGGTGAGTTCCGCTTCGATCAATGGAGCGACCTCCACGCCGTTGATCAACAGACCGTCGATCTCGCAGCCGTCGATGGAGGCACCCGACAGGCTCAGATCCCGCATGACGACACCGGACAAATCACACATGCGGAACCGCGCGTCGTTGAGTTGGGTCTTGCGGAAGCGCGCTCCTGTCAGGTCCGCGCCGTCGAACTCGTTGCCCTGCACATCATTTTCGGTCACGCGCGTCTCCCCATCGTTCGGCCTGGAACCACACGATAGGACGGGATGCGGACGTTCTGCGGCCGGAACCGCGAAATCTCTCCCTACAACCTGTTGCGGCGCTTGAAGACGCGGTAGAGAACCACCGACGAGAGCACCATGAGAACCAGTGCGAGTGGGTAGCCGACCACCCAGTGGAGCTCCGGCATGTGGTCGAAGTTCATCCCGTAGACCGCCGCCACCAGCGACGGCGCGAAGAAGATCGCAGCCCAACTGGAGATCTTCTTGACCTCCTCGCTCTGCTCGAGACTGGCCTCGGAGATCTTCCGGACCTCCTCGTTCTGGGCAAGGCTCGCCTCCGTCAGGTTGCGCATCTCGTCGTTCTGCCGCTGGCCGACGAGGGTGCCGTTCACCGTCAGGGCGTTCTGCAGGAGCAGCCGGAAGCCGTCGACCTTCTCGGTGATCCGGACGGTGTGGTCCTGGACGTCGCGCAGTCGGCGGCGCAGCTCCTCGGCGACCTTGTACTTGTCGAAGCCGCGGCTCAGGCCGTCCAACATGCCCTCGAGCGGCTGGGTGGCCCGTTGCATCTCGATGACCTCGCGGAACAGCTCGTAGATCCGGCGGGAGACGGCCGGATCGCCGTCGAACAGCTGGTTCTCGACCTGGTCGATGTCGACCTGCAGTCGGGCCACGACCGGGGCGTACTCGTCGACGACCTGGTCGAAGATGGTGTACAGCACCGCTTCCGGACCTTGGGCCAGCAGGTCGGGGTTTCGTTCGAGACGACCTCGCACATTCCCCAGGTCGGGGGGCTCGGCGTGCCGGACAGTCACCACGAAGTTGGCTCCGGTGAAGACGTGCAGCTCGCCGAACTCCACCCGTCCGGTCTCCTCGACGTACCGGGCGGGCCGCAGGACGGTGAACAGGACGTCGCCGTACCGCTCGGACTTCGGCCGTTGATGGGCGGCCACCGTGTCGTCGACGGCGAGGTGGTGCAGGTTGAACTCCCGTGCCACCGACTTGATCTCGGCCTCATCGGGCCGGTAGAGGCCGATCCACGCCAGGCCGTCGCACTTCTGCAGCAGGTCGTACGTCTCGTCCAGGCTGTGCGCAACAGGTCCACGCCGGCCGCCGACGTAGATCGAGTTGTTGATGACAGTCAACCGCACGTCCCCTGCTCGTCGACGTACCCCCTGGACTACCCAGGATAACGACCGCCGACGTGGTCCAGACCCCAACGACGAACCCGGTCAGATCAGGGAGCGTGCAGATCTACGGCCCGATCCATGAGAAATGTCATGGGTGCGACGATGCGCCGATTGCCATGATCGACCGATGAACGACGCAAGCATGATCCAGCCGACGCTGGCGGCACAACAGGAGATCGAGCACGGAATGGCGGCCCACCCGGCGCGCAAGGGGCTGCTGTTCAACCTGGCCGTCACGGTGTTGGAGGTCGGAGGGGCCATCCTGGTGTTCCACATCGTGAAAGCCAACGGCGGCGGTGATGTCGGCGCGTACCTCGCCGGCAGTCTCGCTCCGATCCTCGGCGCGCTGGTGATCTGGATCAGGGCCCGCAAGTTCAGCGGCGCCTCCGCGGCGATCTTCGCGTTCGCTGTGCTGTCGGCGTTGGTGGCCATCGTCGGGTCGACCGAACCGAAAGTGCTGCTGTACAAAGACTGTGGGGTGACCGCGGCGATCGGGCTGATCTTCGGCCTCTCCTGCATCTTCGCGCCACGGCCGGTCCTCTTCTACTTCGCCCAGCGGTACGGGACCGACGGAACCCGCGACGGGATGGCAGTTTTCGACAAGATGTGGGTCGCCTACGACGGCTTCCGTCGCTCCCTGTACCAGATCTCGGCCCTCTGGGCCGTGGTGTTCCTGGTCCAGGCCGGCGTCACCGCTGCCATCATCGCAGCGACGCCGTTCAGCACTGGATACAACTACGACCAGATCCTGCCGATCGTCGCCTTCGTGCTCGCCGGCGGAATGACCGTGGTGCTTTCCGCCAAGGCGAAGAGGGCCGGCGCGGCGCGGGCCATTGCGGCGCGGGAACGTAGCCTGCAGCAGTAGCTGTCACCCGGACCAGGATGCCGAGGGTGGCCCGTAGACCGGCCTCCGGGATGATCGGGAAGTTCACCCGCTCCCGGTACCGGTCCAGGATCTGGCTCCAGTCGGTACCTCAGCGAGGGATTCACGATCCATGCGCACCAGAGAGGTATCGCCGACCTTCTTGACGGGTAGGCCCTCGGCGCTCTGCAACATCCCCGAGCTGTCGATCGCGACGTGACCCTGCGGGTCGCACAGCGCCGAGAACAGCTGCGTGGCCGGTGCATCGATCTGGCGCTGCACCTCGAAACGTTCGGTCATCGGTGGTGATCCTTTACCCGCGATCGGTGGCAACCGGCGGACAGACTCCCACCGTCGAGGCTAGCGTGGGCCACCGGAGGTGTGAACGTGGCCGAACTCTCGGACCAGCAGGTGAAGATCGAGAAACTGATCGGTTCCGCCGAGGAATTGCGCTGGACGGTGTCCCGGCTGCAACTGCAACTCCAACAGACCCGCGCGGTGATGGTCGGCGCCGCGACCTGGGTCTTCGGCCTGTTCCTGGCGGCGTCGGTCTTCACCCCGATCATCAAGCTGCGTCCCTACGATGACGATGATCCCGAGTCGTACAGCATTGTGCGCGTCATCGGTGCGGGATTGGGGGCCAAGACCAGGTCCGGTGAGTCCGACCCCGACGGGTCGTTCTACGGCATCACCTTCCTGGTCCTGCTCCTGGTGGTCCTGGTTTCGCTCCACCGGCTCCAGGCGATCGGCGGGCGAAAGGCAACCAAGAGCACCTTCACGTCGCTGACGGCCGCCGTCCTGCTGTTCGGGACCGCCGGCGCCTGGTTGACATTGCTCCTCGACGTGAAGCGCTCGTGGTGGCAGCTCGAGCCGGGGATCTTCCTGCTGACCATCGGTGCGTTGGGGTTCGCCGTGCTGGCGCTGTGGTCCAGGGCCAGGCCATGGTGGATCGTTCCGGCCGGCGAACCTCTGGCGGGCAGATCGTTCCGGGACCTGTCCCGGTAGGACAGGTCTCACCCGGTCCGGAAGCTGTCAGCGTGGTCGCGGGCGAACTGCGCAAAATCCCGAGGCTGCGCGCCGGTGACGTCGTGAACGGCGGCGGACACGAGCGCCGCCTCGCCCCGGCTGTAGTGCGCGTAGTCCTCCAGCGTGCCGCCGATCTGCCACGGCGGGAGGATTCCCTCCAGCGCCGCCCCGAACTGCTCCGGCGGGGCATCGGCGAAGGTGATGGTGCGGCCCAACGCCACGCCGAGCGCCTCGGCGATCTGCTGGTGGGTGATCGCTGCCGGCCCGGTGAGCGTATACGTGGCGCGATGGTGTCCGTCCTGCGTGAGGACCGCCGCAGCGACCTCGGCGATGTCGCGGACGTCGATGGCACTGACCGCTGCGGTGCCGATCGGGGCGAAGAACGTGTTCTGCTGAGCGATGAGTCCGGCAAAGGCCAGGAACCCCTGGAAGAACAGGTTCGGCCGGAGAAACGTGTAGTCGATACCGATCTCCCGGATGTGCTGTTCCACCGCCGCGTGATAACGAAGGAACCGCACCGGCGAGTCCGGTTCGGCACCGAGCTGGGACAGCACGACCAGTTGCTCCACGCCGGATTCGGCGGCCAGATCGGCGAACCGCACCTGCTGCTCCTGCGCCTGCTCGGAGGAGGACGTCACCAGGTAGGCGCTGCCGACCCCGGTCAACGCTGAAGCCAGCGACCGCCGGTCGTCGAAATCGGCCACGACGGTTTCCACACCGTCCGGGAAACGGCCGGCTGCAGGGGGTTTGCGGACCAGCGCGCGGACCGTGACACCCTTGGCGGCGAGGCTCCGCACCAGGGCGGAACCGGTACTCCCGGTAGCGCCGGTGATCAGAATGGTGTTCTTGCTGTTCATCGTGTTGCTCCTTGTCGGGCGGGAAATGGGAGGGTAGATCAGTTCTTGCGGAGGTGGATCCGGATCATGACGGCGGCGGCGGCCATGCTGATCAGCACCACGAAGATCGGGTTCATGTCACGGGAAAGGCTTCTCGCGCCGTCCGGCCGGATCAGCCAGATGGCCAACGGTGTGGCGTAGACGATTCCGAGCGCGATGGCCCACTGGCGAAGGGCTCGGAGGCGTGCGTCGCGCAGCGTCCCGACCAGCACGAGCATCACCGGGATGACGGCGAGCATCGCGAACTGGCCGATCACCATGACCGGGATTGACCAGAGGGAGATCAGGAAGTAGCGCGGGTAGCGCCTTCTTGCGGAGACGGGTGCGTCGACGGGGGCGGGGGCGGATGAGGTGGCCATGGGTGGATCTCCGTTCGGGTTGGTGTGATGACTTCGGGGGCGGATCTTGACGTCACGGGTTGATCAGTGCCGGCGCCCAACGGCTGTCACCGTCACGAGCGCGGCGACGCCGGCGGCGACCGCGGCGGCGAGAAAGGCCCAGGAGTAGCCGGCATTCACCGCGAACAGCGCGGTCTGGGAGGACGCGGCCGCGTCGTGCGGGAATTGGCCAGGGTGGCAAGTGCCGCCAGTCCAACGGCGCCGCCGATCTGCTGGGTGGTATTCACCAGACCCCCGGCGACACCGGCGTCCCGGGCGGGCACACCGGACACGGCGATGCTGGTGATCGGGACGAACGCCGTGCCCAGGCCGATCCCGACGAGCAGCGACGGGCCGAGGATGTCGACGAGGAAACTACCGTCGACCGGTGCCAGCCCGAACCAGCAAAGTCCGGCGGCGAGTCCCAGGAGGCCCGCGGTCAGCACCGCACGGTCGGAGAACCGGGCGATCAACGGTCCAGCGAACCCTGCCGCGAGGATGAGTGCGAGCGCGAGCGGCAACTGGGAGAGACCGGCAGTGATCGGTCCGTACCCGAGCACGAACTGCTCGTACAGGGACAGGAAGTAGAACAGGCCCAGCATGGCGATGCCGGTGAGGAACATGACCGCGTTGCCGGCGGCGACGGTCCGTATTGTCAGCAGGTGCAGCGGGATCAGCGGGTGAGTGCCGGTGGCCTGGAGTCGGACGAAGACGCCCAGCAGTACGATGCCGGCGGCGAGCAGTCCGAGGGTGACCGGTGAGGTCCAGCCCCAGGCGGTGGCCTCGGACAGGCCGACGACCATCGCAACGAGACCGCCGGTGACGGTCGTCGCACCGAGCAGGTCGAAGTCGGCCATCGTCAGGCGGGCGGTGCGTTCTGCCCGGCTCTCCGGGACCACCCGTCGGGTCAGTGCGATGACGGCGATGCCGATGGGCACGTTGATCAGGAACACCGACCGCCAACCCAGGCTGCCGGTGAGCAGACCACCGAACAGGACGCCGGCTGCGGCGCCGCCGGCGGCGACCGCGCCCCAGATGCTCAACGCTGTGGTGCGCTCCTCTCCTTCGCGAAAGGTGCTTGTCACCAATGACAATGCTGCGGGGGCCAGCATCGCCGCGCCGATGCCCTGCAGGGCCCGCGCGGTGATCAGGAAGGCGCCGTCAGGGGCGACACCGGCGGCCAGCGAGGCCAGGGAGAACAACCCGATGCCGGCGGTGAAGACCAGTCGGCGCCCGAGCAGGTCGGCCAGCCGTCCGCCCAGCGGTAGGAGCGCCCCGAAGGCGACGACGTAGGCGGTGATGATCCAGGCCAGGTGGGTGGCGGCCAGCTGAAGGCCGTTCCCGATGTCCGGCAGCGCGATGTTCACGATCGAGGCATCGAGCACCACAATGAACTCCGCGGTGGCCAGCAGGGCAAGTGCCTTCCAGCGGCGGCCGTCCGACTGCGGGGTCGGGCTTCCGCCCGTCGCGGCGATGGTTGCGGTGATGGTCATGTCTATTCCTTCGGGCGGCGGTCGGCTGGTTAGTGGTTATCGCGTTGTTATAGCTTCTAACTTAGCACCATGCCGTAGCATCGTGTCAAGGGTCAATCGAGAGGTCACGGATGAGCGAGCAGACGTTGAGTCGACGGGAGCTGTACCGGGAGCAGACACGCGCCGAGATCATGATGATCGGATTGCGCCAGATCGCCGACGGCGGAGCGGAAGCGTTGTCGCTCAACGCCATCGCGAAGGAAATGGCCGTCTCCGGGGCCGCGCTCTACCGATACTTCGCCAGTCGGGACGAACTCCTCGCTGCACTGGTCGTGCAGAGCTACGAGGATCTCGCCCGGACCTTGGAGGCTTCCGCTGCCAAGCGCCACAAACTCGGTCCGGCGCGCGTCCACGCCGTCGCAGCCGCCTATCGTGCCTGGGCCTTGGCCGAGCCGCATCGCTACCGACTGGTCTTCTCCACCCGGCTCGACCCTGGCCGGCTTGCCTCCGACGAGATAGTGCTGGCCTCGCAGCGCAGCATGAACGTGTTCCTCCAGGCGCTCGGCAGCCTGCCGCCCCATTCCGACGCCACCGGGCGAGGCGTCAGCCCGGCGCTGGCCGCCCAACTCGAGGCCTGGCACCAGCGCTCTTCCGAACCGGCCCTCTCACCGGCGACCCTGCGCCTTGGCGTGACCTGCTGGACCCGGCTGCACGGCATCATGAGCCTTGAACTCGACGGCCATCTGCATGCCACGAACATCGACCCGGCTCTGCTCTACGCCGCCGAGGTCGAGGACCTCATCGGCTGAGTCGCCGACCCCCTTCGGCGGGCTCAGCGGAAGAAGGTGTAGCCGGATTCGACTGCGCATCAGATCGCCACTTCGTATTTTTCCGGCAGAGACTGCCTCCTGACCCGTGACGAGGTCACTGACCCGCGAATAGCCACTCCCGCTTGCCTTTTCGGCTCCGGCATCGCCGCCAATGGCGAGGTATCAGACCTTGATCACGGTGCTCTCGATGTTCCGTAGAACCCCCGTTGGTCACCTGGAAGCAGGTCGTCGTGAATGCAGTGCACCTGATCGTCCAGGAATGGTGTCGTCAACAGCCGGACGCTTGCGCGGTCCGCGACGCCTCCACCCATCGGGAACTGACTTTTCGTCAGCTGTGGCAGCTCTCGGGCTCGGTCGCCCATCAACTCGAGGCCCGCGGCGTGCGGCGCGGAGACGTCATCGGTCTCGCTGTGCCCCGATCGGTCGACCTGGTCGTCGGGATGCTCGGCATCCTGCGGGCCGGCGCGGCCTACCTGGCGCTCGACGCCCAAGCGCCCGTCGACCGGATTGCCATCATGCTGGCGGAGGCCGGGGTCAAAGTCGTGCTGGAGGCGCCGGGGGATTCCACGCCGGATCCGCTCCCAGGTTGGTCGCTCCCACAAGACATCCACCGATTGGCCGTCCCCAGAACACCGTTCTCAGCGGGCGTCAACTGGTGGTTCGGGAAATGGAGGCGGCAAGGGCACTTTCGTGTGCCGCCGCCTCCAAGTTATAGCGCAGAGGGGGGCTTGTGGCAAGGCCCCGGTCGTGCTGCACCATAGGCGTCCAAGGTCGGCTGCCTGCGGGAATACGGGGACGGCTGACCGGAAGTGCAGTGTTGAAGGGGGATCTCTTGATCGACGTGATCATTGCCGGCGCTGGACCGACCGGCTTGATGCTGGCCGCCGAATTGCGGCTGCAGGGCGTGCACACCGTCATAGTGGAGAAGGAGGCCGAACCGGCCACGTACGTGCGCGCGCTCGGCCTGCATGTCCGCAGCATCGAGGTGATGGATCAGCGCGGGCTGCTGGAGCGGTTCCTCGCGCACGGCAAGCAGTATGCGAGCGGCGGCTTCTTCGCCGGGATCACCACGGCGTGGCCCGAGCATCTGGACACCGCCCATCCGTACATCCTCGGCATTCCCCAGCCCACCACCGAGCGTCTGCTGACGGAGCACGCCGTCGAGCTGGGCGCCGAGATCCACCGCGGCTGCGAACTTGTCGGATTGACCCAGGACGAGCACGGCGTGACGGTCCAGTTGGCCGGGGGTGATCAGCTGCGCTCGCGCTACCTCGTCGGCTGCGACGGCGGCCGGAGCACGGTGCGCAAACTGCTTGGCGTCGGCTTCCCCGGCGAACCAACGAGGGTCGAAACCCTGCTGGGCGAGATGGGGTTGACGGAAGATCCCGAGACGATTGCCGCCGTCGGCGAGGAGGTCCGCAAGACCCAACGACGGTTCGGCGCGATGCCGCTGGGCGAGGGGATGTACCGGGTGCTCGTCCCCGCTGCCGGCGTGGCCGCGGACCGGGCGGAGCCACCGACCCTCGACGAGTTCAAGGAGCAACTGCAGGCCGCCTCGGGCACCGACTTCGGTGCCCACTCACCACGCTGGCTCTCGCGTTTCGGCGACGCCACCCGCCTCGCCGAGCAGTACCGGACGGGCCGGGTACTGCTGGCCGGCGATGCCGCGCACATCCACCCGCCGACCGGTGGACAAGGCCTCAACCTGGGCGTCCAGGACGCGTTCAACCTTGGATGGAAACTGGCGGCCGAGGTCAACCGCTGGGCGCCGCCGGGACTGCTCGACAGCTATCACTCCGAACGCCACCCGGTGGCCGCCGACGTCCTGGAACACACCCGGGCTCAGATGGAGCTGCTGTCCTCCGAGCCGGGCGCCCGGTCAGTACGGCGCCTACTCACCGAACTGATGGACTTCGACGACGTGAACCGGTACCTGATCGAGAAGATCACCGCGATCGGCATCCGCTACGACTTCGGGGAGAGCCACGAGCTGCTCGGCCGCCGCCTCCGCGACGTGAAGCTGAGAGGCGGCCGCCTCTACGAGCTGATGCACGCCGGGCGCGGACTTCTGCTCGACCAGACCGGCCGCCTCTTCGTCACGGGCTGGGCGGACCGCGTGGACCACGTGGTCGACATCATCGATGACACCGAGGAACTGGACGTGCCGGCCGTCCTGCTCCGCCCCGATGGGCACATCGCATGGGTTGGCGACGATCAGCAGGACCTGCTCCGCCACCTGCCGACCTGGTTCGGCGAAACCGACTGACCTCCGACCATGCGCACGCGGGTCCCGGCGGGGACGGGATGGGCTGTTGCGCTGGTCAGGCGACCTCGCGAACTCAGCGCTGACAGCCATCGATCGGTATAATTCAGGGCATGAATGCATGTGCATCCGTGACTCGTCCCCGCTGTTTCGCTGACGGCGCTGGGACAGTCTGCAGGTAAGTTCTTCGTTTCGGTGCCGCTGGCTTCCCGCCGGGCGGCCGTTTCGCGTTGCCTGGCCCCTGCCAATTCCTCAGGAGCCCGCATGTATTTGCATCTGCACCACGAACCGACCAATCCACGCGTCGCACCCGCAGTCGTCTATTTGATCGTCGGACTTCCCGGAGCAGGAAAGACAACTCGCGCAAAGGAAATCGAACTCAGCGCGCCCGCCTTGCGACTGACGCCCGACGAGTGGCAGATCGCGCTGTTCCGCGGTCGGAATCCTCCAGATCAGCGTGATCTCGTGGAGGGCAAGCTGGTCGAGCTCGGCATGCGAGCCGCTGAGCTGGGCAACGACGTCGTCCTCGACTTCGGACTGTGGGGCAAGGACGAACGATCAGCCCTGCGCTGGATCGCCGGCACTGTCGGTTCGCGGAGCCAGGTCGTCTACCTACCCATCGACCACGGGGAGCAGCGGAGGCGCGTCAGGAATCGATTCGCCACCACGCCTGATCAGACGTTCCACATGAGCGACGCCGAACTCGTGAAGTGGCGAGCTCAATTCCAGGCGCCGGACGCCGAAGAACTTCAGGGCTCGCAGATTCCACCAGTCCCTCCGGAGTACGCAACCTGGTCGCACTGGGCCTCGGAGCGCTGGCCATCGTTGCCGGACCGCTACGGGCCGCCCACCGGCGGCTTGCGACAGTCACCCCAGCCCTGACCAAAATAGGAAGTGAGGTTCTGGGCCGTCGGGCGTCTACTCAGTGTCAGAGCAGATGGGTGGCACAGCAGGCCGCGCGACATGGGCAGGAGCCGGTATGAACTTGGCCAGACCTCCGGTGCAGCCGCCCGAGTCAGTGAGGGCAGATCCCACGGCAGAACACGTGATGGACGGGTTGTACCGGGATCACTACGCCTCGCTGGTCCGGATCGCCGCGTTGATGACCGACAGTCGGCAGCTGGCCGAGGAGATCGTGCAGGACGCCTTCACCGAGCTGCTGGTTCGTCAGCAGACGGTCGAGCCGGGCAAAACCCTGGCGTATCTGCGGAAGTCGGTAGCCAATCGGTCGAAATCCGCGCTCCGACGTCGCCGCACCGTGCGCAACCATCGGCCCGAGGAACCCGTTGCGGTCGCAGCCGCCGAGACTGTGGTCCTGCGTGCGGTCGGCTTCGACCTGCTGCTGGCCGGCATCGGTCGATTGCCGATCCGGCAGCGCCAGGTCCTGGTGCTTCGTTACTACAGCGGCGCATCCATCGCCGAAACGGCTGCGGCGCTGGGTATCAGCCACGCCGCCGTCACCACATCCACCCACCGGGCGTTGCAAGCGCTCGCCCCTCTGAAAGATGACCTGCGATGAGCAACGAGTTGTTGATCCGAAGAGTGCAGCAAGCTCTGTCCGCGGCCGCCGACGGTATGGACGTCACAGTCCCACTGTCGGCCCCCGACGTGCCGAACCCGCAAGCGCCCGCGCGTCCTCGGTCCCGAAACAACCGATGGCTGCTACCGGCTGCTGCGGCGGCAGCCGTCGCAGCCGTACTGGCCGCCGGAGTGCTGGCCTGGCATCACCACGAGACCACCATCAGTGCAACACAAGTGACGGTCAGTGGAAATGTTGCCGATGTCGGCGGGGTGCGTTTTCCTGTCCCGGTCGGATGGCAAACCAAGGTCACCAGCTCGGACTCCGCAGCCGTCCATGTTTGCGTTGCTACCCAGCCCTCGGCACCTTGCGACGGTGTGCAGTGGGACATTGCGGTACCCGGCTGGTCCGGAAGCATCAACATCCTCCACCAGCCGCCGTTCTTCGATCAATGCAGCGACGGTTCCAGCAAGAACATCCTCACGGACGACCACAACCCCATCGACGTCGCCGGCCGCGCAGGAGTCCACGAGTGGGCGTACTGCGGCAGCACACCCGCTGCGGTCAGCCACCTGTGGCAGCTGGATGACGGGTCCCTGCAGGTCTACTCACCGCCCGGCCGCTACGTAGCGGAGATCACCTCTATGGTGGCCGGGCTCGATCTGACCCAGTGGGCCCATCCCGCGGGGCCTCAGGTCTATTTCTTCACCAGCGCCTCCGCTGCGCCGCCGACCAGCTGAGGAGTCGACCAAGAGCACGCGGAATGCCGGCCAGTGCCTCAGCGAGCACGGATCCAATACCGACGGCACGGGGTTTTCCTGCGGCGCAACGGTTGTGCTGAATCCGGGTCGACGACCCAACTGAAGGCCAGCTTCCCGTGACCGTCGGGGTGTCTACACCCTCTCCCCGCCGTCGAGCGTCCAGCCACTCGGCGTCGTTCCAGACCACCGGCGTTGCGCCGACCGGCGGAATGACGAGGTCCGGGTCGTTGGACTGCACAAGACACATCATGCGATGGCCGATCAAGGCGCCGCTCCGGCACTGTTTCGCGACGATGTCCAAGATCCTATGAGCGAAAGCGGCGTCACGGCGAACAAAGGCGTCGTAGTTTCTCAGGGTCAGCCAGCCCAGGGTCTCGACGAACAGATCCTTGCTCCAAAACATCGTGACAAAGGTGTTTTCCACGAGGCGGAAGGCACGATCGCCGCTGAGCGAATCGTTCAGGTCGAAGGCTGCCACCACGTCACCGTATCCGTCTGCAACCCAACCGGTCCGGCTTCCGGCGTATGCCGCCGGCTTCAGAAACCTGTTCGGGCACCGACCGATTAGGTCTGCCTGTTGGTGGTGACCCTCTATTCCGCACCGGCCTCGTCACGAACATGCTCAACCCCAAAGCCGCGGTAGTGCACCTCGCGCTGATCCCACAATTCGTCGAGCCGACGCAGGGACGCACCGTCCAGCAGGGGTTCACCCTCGGTCTGATCCAGCTCACCGTCAGCATGGTGGTGAACGCGCTCATCGTCCTGGAAGCCGGCTCGATCGCCCGCGTCATCGCCACCAGACCGACCTGGGCGAAGTGGCGACGACACGTCAACGGCGCCATGCTGGGAACGGTTGCCCTGCTCCTGGCCCGCGAAGTGCCGCAACGGGCACGGCTGTAACCGCCGCCACGATGAGACTCTTCACTGTGCAGGGGTTATCCGGCCATGTTGTTCGAGCCAGGGCGCATTCACCGAGTAACACGGCGAGGGTCGACAAACCCGAGGCTGGTGTAGCCGGCGGCCCTTTTGGCCAGGGACGAGGCCAGGACGCCGGTGTTGTAGTCGTGGTAGTCGTGAACCTCGGCCGACCTCTTGCCTGGGTAGGGCCGAAGGACACGGCCGACGTACTGCACCAGCCGCCCTTTGGACGCGATCGGCGCAGCCAGGAAGAGAGTGTCGAGGGCCGGGCAGTCAAAACCTTCCCCGATGTACGGGCCCGTTCCGACCAACAGCAGCGGCGGACCGTTCGGACTCGGAACCAGATCGTTGATCACACCTTTCCTGGCGCGAGCGCCGATTCCACCCACCAGGACAGCGGGTTTCAGGCCTCCGGCCTGGAGTGCGTCGACGATGCGCCCAACGTGATCCTTCCACTGGGTCAGGACCACGCAGTGCCTTCCCCGGGTCAGGGCGTCGAGCACGTCGGCGACGATCTGTCGCGTGCGGTGGTCATCCGCCACCAGACTGCGGTAGATCGCGGCCATCCCACCGGGATCCGATGGGCTCGCCGGCCCCTCGTAGGAGAATTCGGTCTGATGGACGTGCAGGACAGGTTCAGGGACTTCGGCCCGTGCTGTGGCGGCGGGCAGCACACCGTGGGTAGGTGCGGCGATGGTATGCCGCACAGGCCCGAGTTGCAGGGCGATCAACTCGTCCAGTTGGTCGCGTCGATACGGCGTCGCCGTCAATCCGAGCCAGCGTCGTGCCGGAATCTGTTGCACAGCTTGCTGAAAGGCAACCGCGGGTACGTGATGGCATTCGTCGACGACCACGAACCCGTACGGCGCGGTCAGTTCCAGGATGTCTTCTGCGCGGGACAAGGATTGGAGCGTCATGATGTCGAGCAATCCAGTCGTCTTCGCTCGCCCGGCTCCACGTTGGCCGGGATTGACGTCCAGGAGTTGGCTGATCCGTACCCGCCATTGGTCGGCCAACGCCTTGCGGTCGACCAGGACCAGGGTGGAAACGCGGTGCTGTGCGATCGCGGCGCAGGCGATGACGGTCTTCCCCGCTCCTGGAGGGGCCACCAGAATCCCCAATTCGTGGGCGACGATCTCATCCAACGCCCTCTTCTGTTCGGGCTCAAGGACGGCGTGAAAGGTCAACGGATAGGGCACTCCGGCCGTTCTTCGGTCGGTGATGTCAAGTCGACTTCCCGCTTGAGAGACTAGGTTCTCCAGTCGGCCAGCGAGGCCACGCGGCAGCACCAGGTCACCTGAGGATGTCTCGTCATAGCTGCGGATGAACCGTGGTGTGTCCCAGGTCGAGGCCCGCCGACGTTGTCGTTCGTAGAAGACCGGGTTCGGCATCGACGCCGCGTGCTTGAGGGTGGCCAACAGGTCCGGCGGTAGATCTCGGGCGACAACGGTGACCATGCTGTCCAGGTGAGCGTGCACCGCCGCGGGCAATGGGATCCGGATGCTGGTCGAGGTGGACGGCCGAACCTTGTCAACGGCTGAACCGACTCTGACGTCACCAAACTGACGTGCCAACCGCGCCACCTCGCGCGGGGACATGCGAACCACACTGGACAGGTAGGCCCATTGATCCTGGTGGGGTTCCAAGGTCGCCATGTCGAGGAAGACGGTGGCGCCCCGTTTTCGGCAGCGACCTTGGAGGGGTGCGGCGATCAGGTTACCGACGCCCCCTGCCGGCAAGACATCTTGGGAGGGAAATAGCCGGTCGTAACTGGTCAACTCCATCCGGCCCCTCAGCGCAATGGCCTCCCGTAACAAGCCGGCACCGACCTGCCTCGCCAGCGCCGCGGGGACAGCCGTCGTGAAGAACAGCCATACATGTGCGCCTAAACCGGAACGAGACACCTCCAGCGCAGCAGGGGCCCCCACAGCGCGGGCCGCCTTCAAATATGCCAACGCATCCAATACAGCAGACGCCCCATCGAAATCTGCTGCCAACCAACAGGTTCGGTCACCATCGAGCATCGGATACAGACCGACATCGATCTCCCCCGAGAGATGAGCGGTCATCACCTCGTCCGTCAATGGAAGGTACTGGCGCCGGTCGGGCGGTTCCCCTCTGCGCCAGCGTCCCCGGATCGCCGGCATCCAACCCGACTTTCCGCTCTGCCTGTTTTCCCACCGCACAGCATGGACGTCCGGTCGCGCCGCAAACAACGTGCGGAAGAACGCGACCTTTGCGGCCGCGGACGACCGGACATCGACACCACCCGGCAACCCATCGAAGATCCCGGTCTGCGCGGGGCCCGGAGGCTGCGCCTGCACGGAACTGAGTCGTAACAACGTCAGGAGCCGCTGGTTCTCCACCCGGAGGTCCGCAACGAGAGTCCGCAACTCGCCCAGTTCCGCATCCAGTCCGCCGCCATCGCTCTCGGACGCTGGACCCGTAGGAGAGGACACTGGTTCATTCTTCAACACGGGGAGAATCGGCGGGGCACCGTGTTCCGGTTGAGCGAACACCCAGTTAGTCCGTTGGGGTCAGTCCAGGACGGCGTTGTGCAGCAACGCGACCCGCCGAAGGCGCGCGAGAACGGTTGGCTCGGTCAGCGACGACGAGGCGGTCACCTCTAGACACTCTGTTCCAGGACGCTGCCTGGACTCGTCGGGGCCGCCCGTCCAAAGGCAGGTCACGAGAGACTCGCTCCGCCATCGCACCCTCGAGATCGCCGGCGAAGTACAGGTAGGAGTAGTCACCATCGATACTGTCGAATCGACCGCCGGCGAGCTCCGTCTCTTGCCTGATCGGGTTCATCTGGTCCGCGGTGAAGCCCACCCCATGGATGCGCCGAACGGGTGTCCCTATCGGCACGATCTCCAGCTGAACTTCGCCCGGAGGTGTCTCCGGAGGCGGGATGTCGGGCACCGATCAGTCCTGGGAGATTGCCGCAGCGACCAGTGCGGCCAGACGAGCAGTGTCACCATCGATGGCGAGGTCAGCCGGCCTCCGACCGCCCCGTAGGCGTCCGTGCGGTGACAGCCACCAGCTTGCGACGCCCCATGGGTCGCCTGCCGCGTTCAACGCCTGATTTGCCGTGCTGACCCCCTCTCGCAATGCAGCGCGAGTTGGGTCGAACTGGAACACCGGGTAAAGCACCCGGCCGTCCACGTCCAATCCCAGCAGGTCGCCCTTCTTTCGCAGACGACTTGCCTTGTCCCGAGTGTTCTTGCCTGCGGAGGCCAGCAAGTCGCCCACTTCGACCGCGTTGAAAGTCCCCTCCGAGAGGACCGTCCGACGGACACCGGCCTCTATCGCCACCCGGCTCACCAGGTCACGCGCCCGCTGGCTCAACGCCACTGTCTTGTCGGAGTAGGTCACCTGGGCGCCGGCCGCCAGCGAGAGCAGCACTTCGACGTCGGGCGCCGCCTGACGGTAGGTGGGGCTGCGACGCAACAGCCCGACGACGAGAGCAAACACTGACTCGTCCGGTACTGCCGCGGTCGTTCGTGCCGCGACGGCGTCGGTATCGCTGCTTGCACCCAGAAGCGCCTGCCTCGGGGCGGACGTCGTGAGGCTCGCAGCAGCTCGCGTGCCGTTCGGCTCGGGTTCATCCCAAGTGAGTGAGCCGCCGAACATCTCGACGAGCTCGGCAGTACTCAGTCTGGCCACGGCTCCACCCACATCTCATCCGACAATGTCGACAGTACCCCTATGTCGGCTGTGTCGAAGTCTACCGGCTGGTTCTGGCCACTGAAAGTCCTGATCAGGCGAAACTCCAATACACCCAGCAACGCCGGGACCGGCGAGCGGCATCAGCTCAACGATTCGCCTGCGGGCAAGACGGCATAACGCAGGAAGACGGTGCCGGCAGCGAAGCGGTGCTGATCGAGCAGTTCGAGCTGCAGGCGGACGCCGAGCGGAAAGGCAGGCTTGCCGCCGCCGACCGCGGTGGGAGTGAGGAAGAGCTGACACTCGTCGACGAGTCCGGCGGCCAGCGCCTGGCCGCCGAGGTCAGCTCCGCCGATCGAGAGGTCGCTCGTCGCCGATTGTTTGAGCTGCCGGACGTCCGCCGGGTCGAAGCTGCGCTCGAGGCGCGTGCGGACTGTGGTCGGCTCCGAAAGGGTTCGCGAGTAGACGATCTTGTCCGCGGCCTGCCACAGCTGAGCGAAATCACGCTCCGGCTCGCTCGGGCCGGCGTCGACGTCCGGGGATTCCCAGTACGTCATCGTCTCGTACATGCGCCGCCCGTACAGGTACGTCCCGACCGGCCGTTCGAGGTCGGTGAGGAAGGCGAGCACCTCGTCATCGGGCGCCGACCAGTCGAACGCGCCGATCGTGTCTTCGACGTAGCCGTCTAGCGAAGCGATCGCCGAGTAGATCAACCTGGCCACTGGTTCACCCTCTCTGCGTGAGATTCTCGACTTGCCTCGCGTGCAGGCCGGGCAGCCAATCCCCGTAGGCAGCCGAGGCACCGCACCGCGGATCGGCGAGGCCTTCGCCGTCGCGCAGGGCGCTGACGTAGGCGCGATCCTGGTTGATCCGTGCCTGCAGCTGATCAGCTCCGCCGACGGAACCGTGGCCCGGGACGAGGACATGGACGTCGCCGGCCACGCCCTCGAGCAGTCCCAACGCCGCGAGGTAGTCCTCGATCGGATCGGCGTCGCCGTTCGAGTCGAGCATCGGGATCAGGACATCGGAGAGCATGTCGCCGGCGACAAGAACTCGGCGATCCTCGATCACCAGCGCCGCATGGCCCGGCGCATGAGCCCGGTGCTCGACAATCCGTACTCGAGGTCCATCCCACGGAATCAACGTGGTGTCGGCGGGCAACCCTGCGATCTCACCCAGCAGGTCCATCGGCACCCGCTCGACGATGTCCGGTGGAATCATCTGCGCGACACGGGCCTTCGCGGCCGCGTCCGGCAGCCGGTCCCGGACGACGGCTGCGCAGCGCGCCGTGCCATACCGGGGCGCCGCACCGAACCTGGAGTGCCAGAGCAGGTGGTCCCAATGCGGATGCGTCGAGAAGCCTGCCACCACGGTCTGGCCCAACCTGGCCAGATCATCTGCGAGACAGATCATTTCATCGCCCAAGACCCCCGGGTCCACGAGCAACACGCCGGCGGCACCCTGGACGACGACGGCGTTGCTCTGCATGAACTCGCTCTGGTAGGTCAACACACCGTCCGCAACCTGCCTCAGCACGGGTGGCTCCTTCCGCTTGTGGTTTGCAACCAGTTCCTGGGAAGGATAAGACTGCCGGTACTTTGCAACCACTTTTTGCAGGCACATCGTCGTTCTCCTTCGGTGGTCCTCTTTTCGACAGCTATAGATCAGCACGAAGTGACTTAGCTACAAGTGACTTGCGCCTAAGCTAGCCTGGTGGAGCAACGGCGACGGTAGAGAGGATCGGGATGGATCTGCGACAGGTTTTCGACGACCTGGTGCGGTTCGAGACGGTGCTGTGGGCCGAGGTGGACCGTCGGCTGCGGGCGGAATGTGGACTGACCCTTGGCAACCTGAACGTGATGATGGTGATCGACTCGACCCCGCTGTGCCGGGTCTACGACGTGGCGGCCGCGCTGGCCATCACGGTCGGCGGTACCAGCCAGGCCATCGATCGCCTCCAGGCTTCCGGCTGGTGCGAACGACGACCCAACCCGGAAGACCGGCGCTCCTCCATCCTCGAACTGACCGACGCCGGCGACGCCCTGCTGGCAGCCGCCGGGCCGGTGTTCGACTCCGGACTCGAGCGGTTCCTCAGCGCCCCGCTGTCGGCGACCGGGCTGCGGGACCTTGCTGCTGCGCTGGGGAAGGTTCGCCGGGCGGCCGTCTCGGATCACCCAGGCGCCGGTGAGCCCGTCGCCGGCTGAACTGCTTCGACGAACTGCCTACTTCGGGTCGGCCAGCGCATCCGCCAGCACGGCGGCCAACGGCGGTGGCATCGCGCTGTCGGCGAGCGCTTCGACGAGCAGGCGTCCGTAGCGGAACTTGCGGAGGGACCCGGCTCCGAAGAAGCGGTGCAATTGGCCCGAGGGTGCCCGACCGCGGTGCGCCGGCTGATGTTGCAGGGTCCGGAACGAGCCGAGGTCGCGCTCGGCTTCGAGGACCGTCAACACGCGATCAACGCCGAGCGCGCGGATCAGCTCGTCCTCCAAGTCGCGATCGCACCGGTGAAAGCCGAGCGCTGCCAGACCCTCTCGGCCCGGATCGGGAGTGAATCCACCCAGCTCGAGGCCGCGGCGGACGAACCGCTCCTCGGCTGCGTCGTACAGGCCCGTCAGGCGGAGCCGTTCGCCGTGCGGGCCGAGCTCCCGGATGTGGCGCGCGACGTTCGTGATCCCGTTCATCGACACGACGGTGGCACCGTTGTCGTTCAGGTCGATACCTCGGGAGGCGCCGAGCGCCAACACGGCCTCGCGGTCGCTCTTCCCCTCGACGAGCACCGCCACCCGAGCCATCTCCGCAGTCAACCTCAAGAGCGGAGACGCTCGCGACTGATATCGGTCGGTGGTCGTTCAGTCCGCGCTGATCACCCGGTCGAGCCAGTCGGCGAGAAGCCGCCGTTCGGATTCGCTCAGCACGTCGAGTCCAGGTGCGATCGCTCGGAAGGCGATAGTGGCGGCCATCGATCCGCCTGCTGCGTGTTTCGATGGGTTCGTCAGGATCTGGCCGAGCACCGCCTCGTACATCGCAGCCGGCAGACCCGTGTCGCGTTGGTCAGGCGGCGTGGCCAGCAGGGTCTGGATGGTGCCGATACCGGCCGCCTGGATGAGGTCGACGGCGCGGGGCTCGCTGACCCGGAGCCGACCGGCTACCGCAACCCGATGCACCCGCGCCTCGAGCACCTGCTTCCCCGAACGGATGGCCGGCGACTGCATCACTCGGCCCGGATCGCTCAGGAGACGGAACAGGGCGGGATTGTCGACGCCGAAATCGATCTGCGTCTCCCATCCGACCCGCAGATCCTCCAAAGGATCGAGATCTGCTGCTGAGGCGGCCTTCACGATCTCGGATTTGGCAGCCACGAAGGCGGCCATCACGTGTTCGGCGACGGCCTCCATCAGGCCGTCCTTGTCGCCGAACAGGCGGTAGATCGTCGGTGCCTGCACGCCGGCGCCTTGGGCCACTCCGCGCGTGGTGACCGCTGCCGGCCCGTCTTGTTGGAGCAACCGCACCGCGACATCAACGATCCGCAGACGTGTGTCGGCCCTGCTGCTGGTCGGCTCGATCATGTTGTCAACGGTAACGCACCCTTGCTATCGTCAGGTTTCCAGTGATAAGGTTTAGACGATTCCATCGCTACTATCGAAGGACTGGCCATGATCGTCATCACCGGAGCAACCGGCGCCCTCAACGGCGCAACAGTCGACCACCTGCTGGAACGGGTGCCGGCGAGCGACATCGCCGTGGTCGCACGTAATATCGCCAAGGCGCAGCGATTTGCCGACTGCGGCGTGGCCGTCAGGCGCGGTGACTACGCCGACCCGAGTTCCCTGCCGGCCGCCTTCGAGGGGGCCGACCAACTACTGCTGGTGTCTTCCAGCGATCCCGCTGCCGACGCAGTGAGCCTGCACCGCAACGCAATCGACGCTGCCATCACCGCAGGCGTGGGCCGCATTCTCTACACCAGCCACCAGGGCGCCGCACTGGACACTCCGTTCGGTCCGGGCCGCGACCACGCCGCCACCGAGCAGCTGCTGGCCGAGTCCGGCATCCCGTGGACCTCGCTGCGCAACGGCTTCTACGCGCACAGCCTGAACTGGTTCACCTCTTCCTGGCGCCAGACGGGCGTGATCACGGTCCCCGCTGACGGACCGGTGTCGTGGACCGCCCGTGAGGACGCCGCGGAGGCAGCGGCCGTCATCCTCGCCTCCAACGGCGCCTACGACGGCCTCACCACCCTCACCGCCGGAGCCGCGCCGACGTTCGCCGACATCGCCGCGATTGCCTCCGAATTGTCCGGCGAGACAGTCGGTCTCGTCGTCATGGAGTCGGAGGATTGGGTCGCCGCTCAGGTCGCCACCGGCCAGAAGGAGTTCATGGTGAGATTCCTGCTCGGCATGTACGAGGCCGCCGACCAGGGCTTCTTCGCCGGGGTCGACCCGCTTCTCGCCACCCTTCTCGGCCGGGAACCACGCACGGCGCGTGACGTGCTCGCCCAGCCGGCGGCGCACTGAGGTTGGAGCTGCGCCTCAGCCGAGCGAGATGCTTGCTGCGCGAAGCTCTTCCAGCGCAGACAGCGTGTACGGCGCGAGGTGGTCGTCCTCGTCACGGTCGCCCTCGGCCCACTCGGCGTAGCCGCGCTTGAACGCCATGACGCCGAGTTCACCCGCGAGATGCGCGGTTGCGTCGGCTACACCGCGCGCGATCAATGCAGCGGTCATTGCCACCGCGAGGCCGACGCTCTTGAGCGCGTCACGTTCCTGGAGTTCGGTGCTGGCGGCGATGGCTGCTTTGATGCGAGGCCCCAGTTCGCGGTTCTCCGGGCCCATCGCACCCGATGCGCGCTCGAGGCCGGCCGCGACCGCCTCGAGCGGGCTCGCGTTGGCGGGGGCCTCGGTGATCCCTTCGGCCAGCAGCTGGCCGAGCGTCTCCTGTCCGGCCACGAGAAGCTCGCGCTTGTCGGCGAAGTGGCGGAAGAAGGTGCTCTTGGTGACCCCGGCGCGCTCGGCGATCTGCGCGACCGTCGTGTCGTCGTACCCCTGCTCGGTGAACAGGTCGACGGCGACGAAGACGAGCCGCTCGCGTGCTCCGGGTTCCCACCTTGCCATGGGTCCATCCTAGGTGATGGGACTTCTGTCCCGTGACTCTGGTACGGTGATGGGACAAGAGTCCCATCACTTCCTAGGAGAAACCCATGCGTGTCTTCATCACCGGTGGCACCGGCCTGATCGGCTCCGCCGTGGTCGCCGAGCTACTCGACAACGGCCACACCGTCCTTGCCCTCACTCGCTCCGATGCGTCTGCCCGGGCCGTCGAAGCCGTTGGCGCCAAGTCCATTCGAGGCGGCCTTGCCGATCTGGACGTGCTGCGCACCGGCGCCGCACAGTCGGACGGCGTCATCCACCTGGCGTTCGGCAACGACTTCAGCAGCGCCGACGCCGTGGCCACGTCGGTGGCGGAGGAGACGGCCGCACTCATGACCCTGGGTGAGACGCTCATCGGCACCGACCGCCCGTTGGTCACCGTGTCGGGTACGCCCTGGGTTGCGGGGCGCCTCTCGACCGAGGAAGACCCGCTTCCGTTGGACGGGCCGGTCGGCGGCCGCGGCGGCACGGTGAACGCGATGATCGGCCTGTCCTCGCAGGGAGTCCGCAGCTCCGCCATCCGCATGCCGCGGACAGTCCACAACAAGGGCGCCGGTGGATTCGCCGGCCTGCTGACCCAGATGGCGCGCCGGGCCGGGGTGTCGGGCTACCCGGGCGACGGCGCCCAGCGCTGGCCGGCCGTGCACGCGCTCGATGCCGCAGTCCTGTTCCGCCTGGCCCTGGAGTCGGCGCCGGCCGGCACCTCCTGGCACGCCGTCGATGACGAGGGTGACGCGGTGCGCGACATCGCCGCTGTCATCGGCCGGCGGCTGGGACTGGCGGTCGAGTCGCTCCCGGAGGCGAACTTCGGCCCGCTCGGCGCGATCTTCGCGATGGACCAGCCGTCGTCCAGTACCCGCACCCGCGAAGCCCTCGGCTGGAAGCCGACGCACCCGAGCCTGCTGGAAGACCTGGAGAACGTCCAGCCCTGAACTCGACGAGGACGAACCCATTTGGTCGAACCGCATCCTCACGCTGCCGGGAGTTGTTAGGGTCCTCGGCTGTAAGGAGATGGACCGGGGAGCGGCGGAGATGACGTCGCCTGTGATCCCGAGCCGTCGAGTTGACCAGGGGGGTCTGATGACGGGTCCGAACTACTGGCCTGCGCAGCCGGGGCCGGCGCCGCGGGTTCCGGTGCAGCAGGCACCGGCACGACGCACCGGCCTACCGGCCTGGGCCGGGATCCTCGCCGCGTTGGCGCTGATCGCCGGCGGCTGGTTCGGAGCCGGCGCGATCGTCTCGCCTGACGCCCAGGCGGCGACGGGTGGGAAGTCCCCGGTCTCGCCATCAGCCACGCCGCCCGCAACCGGCAGCGGCCAGGCGGTCTCGACTGCGACCCGCCCGCCACAGTCGGCCAGGACCTATCCGGACCCGCTTCCGCAGGCTCTCCAGCCGGCCGGCAACCCAAAGGTCACCAGCCTGAGCACCTACTCGAAGGGTGACTTCAGCGGCCGTTTCGACGGGCAGACTGCGGCCACCTACGCGGCGTGGGTCAAGAAGCTGAAGGCGGCCGGCTTCACGCCCAGCGCCGGCAAGAAGAACGACAGCACGAACTTCGACCTGTCCAAGGGGCACATCCGGATCCTCGGCGACTACCTTGCCGGGGCCGACGAGGGACACAGTTCGATCACGTTCGTGTACGACGAGGCGGGAGCCTGAGATGAGCGTCCCGCCTCCCCCCGGCCAGTACTGGCCCGCACCGCCGTACCCGCAGTACGCGGCGCCGCCCCCCCGCAAGGCCGCCGGCTGGCCAATCCTGTTGATCGGCCTGGTGGTGGCCCTGGTGGTCGGCGGGGTGCACGGCTTCCTCAACTACCAGCACGCCCACCCTTCGAATTCCACGACTGCGACGCCTTCACCCACCTCGCCGTCGAAGACCACCCAGCCGCGGGCTGCCCTCGACGCCCCGCGGGCCCTGGCCGACCAGCTGTCGTTCGACATCGGGAGCAAGAACGAAAAGGCCTACCTGTCTCACTTCTCGGGCGCGGCCGTCGCACCGGCGACGCTCTGGTGGAACAACATGACCGCACTGGGCTTCGACTACGGCGCCGCAGCCGTCGGTGACAGGCCGCCCAGCCAGGCAACCTCGGCCACGCTCACGCTCACCCTCGGTGTCCATTCACCGTTGATGCCGGTGATGTCCGGCGCCAGCGACGGCACCAGCCAACTGCCGGTTCCCGGCACTGCCTACACGATCACGCTGACCGATCAACCCACCGGATTCCCTTTGGTGACCGCCATGAAAGGCACGTCCAACGCCCCCTGGGATCAAGGCGCGCTCTACGTGAATCACCAGAAGAACGTCACCGTGGCCGGCCTGCCCGCCGAGAAGAAGTTTGTCGACACCGAGGCCGCAAAAGCCCAGAGGGCCGCCGATTGGGTCCTCAAGTTCCTCGGGCCCTACGCCGGGCAGGTCCACCAGAAGGGATTCGTCGCTTTTGTCTCGGCCGATGCGAAAACAAGAGCCGGCTGGCTGCAGACCGCGCCCAAGGGGAGAGGCTGGGTCGCCGACCCGTCCCTGGTGGCGGGCCTCTTCACCCCGCTCGCGTCGGTCCAGGGGGCCGGCGACGACCAACTGTCCGTGCTGACCACCGGCTACGTCATCCTGGGCAGCACGCAGAAGGATCCCGTCGACGACCTCGGCACCATGGTGCACGAGTTCGCCCACAACCTCGCATCGGTGAACGACCTCTGGTCGTTCGGCGACGGAAAAGCCCTGCCCGCCTGGGTGGTCGAGGGTTGGGCAAGATACATCGAGGCCTATTACCACTACACACCCACCAATCCGCTGGCCAAGAAACCATCGGCCAAGCCATTCCTGTCCGAAGGCCTTGTCAAATTGCCGCATCCGGCTTTCGCCGGAACGGTACCCACCGACGCACAGGTCTACGGCAATGCGAAGCTGGCCGATTACTACTACGACCTCGGGGCGTCGGTCTACGAGTACCTGTCGATCACCTACGGCCCCGACCAGGGATTCCATTCGATGGTCCTGGGATATTCGAACGGAGCCGGTGGCCCGTTCACCACCATTCTGGAATCGAAGACCGGCAGTGAGCTGACCTACACCGACCCTGACGTCATCGAGGCCGGTTGGGCCAAGTGGTACCGCACGTTCTACGGAGCCTGAACGGGTCCACATTCCGTCGAGGGTCGCGGGAATTCCTGATCGTTCTTCACGACTGACGGGGCAGGTTCTCGTGTGTTGGCGGGCCGATCGGTCATCATCAGAGGATGACCTCGCCTCCGGAGCTGAGCGATGCCGAGGCCGCGACCATCGCGGCCGCCTTCGACCTCGGGGACGTCCTCGATCACGTCGGCCCCACTGGGCGGGGCGAGCTGGGCTTCGTCTTCCGGCTGACGACCACCCGCGGCACGTGGGCGGTCAAGAGGTTGATCTCCCCGCAGCTCGAGGCGGAGGTGCGGGAGGACGTCGAGTTCGTCGCAGCCGCCCGGTCGGCTGGGGTGCCCACCCCGGCGATGCTGACCACCCGGAGCGGGGCCGTCCTGCTGGACCTGCCGGCCGCGCAGGTGCGCATCACCGAATGGGTCGACCTGTCGGAGGTCGACCCGACACTGAACGCCGAAGCGGTCGGCGCCGCGCTCGGCCAGTTGCATCGCACCCCTTTCCGTGGGACCCGAGGACTGCACCCGTGGTATCGAGAGCCGGTGGGCGCGCAGCGATGGGGTGAGCTTCTCGTGGCGCTGACGGATGCTCGGGCGCCGTTCGCCGACGACCTGGCCGGCCTGCGCGAGGACTTCATTGCTCTGGAACAGATGATGGTCGACCCAGCCGATCCGCAGACCTGTCACCGAGACCTCTTCCCGGAGAACCTTCGTGGCACGGTCGACGGTTCGGTGTGCATCATCGATTGGGACAACCACGGGCTGGCCGGCGCGAGTCAGGAAATGGCCTTCGTGGTCTGGGGTTTCGCCGGCGGCCTGGCCGACCGCGTCACCGCGATCGTCGAAAGCTACCGGGCCTGCGGCGGGCCGGGCCGGGTCCACAGCCCCGGCGATTTCACCATGCTGATCGCAGTACTCGGGCACATCAACGAAAGAGCCTGTACCCATTGGCTCATGCATTCCCCAGGGGACCCCGAACGAGAGCGGCTCGCTGATCTTTTCGGGGAGACGGTCGCCGACCCCCTCACCAGGTCGGTCATCGCGGACCTGCTGGACGCGGTCGGCTCCAGCGCCCGCGGCTGAGCCCAGAGTCGCCCTGTCCAGGTGGCCGGTCGATTTTCGCGACCGATGGATCTGCAGCAAGTTGAAATCCCCGGAGATGGAACCGGTGGCTCGCGGCGATCGTCAACAACAGGAGCCGAATCCCACATCCGGAACGACCTTGGTGCGGGTAGCACCATTAACTCAGCGACAGAGGGGTCACCAATGAGATTCATCAACAGGTCCATGCGTCCGAGGGTGATGCAGGCACGAGGGAAGGCGATCCGAACCAAATTGCTGGTGGTGGTCGTCGCATGCGCCGGAATGTTGGGTGGGGGCCTCGTTCTGGCGACGCCGGCCAACGCCGCCGTCAATGGTTGCAATGGATCTTTCCTGGCGTCGAAGCCGATCTATCACGGCAGCACCAAGATTGGCGAGCTCGACCTCTACTGGGACGCGGCTGCTCGGCACAACTGTGCCACCACTGTCCATACCGGTGCGACCTACGGAGTCAGAGTACCCACCAGCGTCGAGGTTTACGCGATAGTTGCCCCCAGTCCGGATCTCCGTCCGCCCGGGCAACAGCCGGACTTGTCAGGCAGAGGGTCGGACAGCGGCAACTACGGCTACTACGCGAATGCGTCGACCAAGATCGACACCTCCCACTACTGCGTCGAGGCCACCGGCAACATCGTCTGGGCGGGCTCCAACCACGTGGTGACTCTCGGTCCGGCTTGGTGTGGCTAGGACGCCGGGCCTGTGCCCGGTGGCTTCAGCATCCACCGGGGTCAGTTTCCCTCTACGATCACATCGATCGTAGACAAGGTCCAAGTTGGTGAACCTGCAGTCGACGCGTTGACCGTTGTTTCGCTCGGTACGGCATCCATGGAGGAGCGATGACCTCAGGGCATCCCCGAGCGACCCGGCCGTTGACTGGATTCGCCGGCCTGCTGGTGAGCGCCCTGTTGGTTGCCGGCTGTACCGCAAACAGTGCTATTTCGGTCCCCACGGCGCCTTCCAGTAGCACCCTCCAGGGACCTCCCCACAGCCCGGTCAACACACCCGGCACGTCGCCAGGTCCGGTGAGCGGAGCGAGTTCGGCTCCGCTACCGACCCGAACCCGACTGACCGAGCCGACCAGAACGCCCTCCACCCTTCGGCCATCCGCGACCCGGAGCCCACCCCAGACCAAGCCGACGGCACTCCCCGGCATGCCTCCGGTGATCGACCAGCACAACATCTACGCTTCCGCCGGTGCTGGAATGGTCGGCGCCGCGACGGCCGGGTTCCCGCACTATGCGTACGTCCCGCACAACAAGTCCGGCGACGTGTGGGTCATCGACCAGCTCACCCACCGGGTGATTCGAAAGTGCGCCGTCGGTATCGAGGTCCAGCACGTCGTCCCGTCGTACGACATGACCGAGCTCTACGCCACCGACGACGTCGGCAACAAGATCCGGGTGATCGACCCGCGGACGGGCCGTTGCGGACGCACCATTCCGGTGATCGATCCGTACAACATGTACTTCACACCCGATGGCCGGTACGCGATCTCGGTGGCCGAGGAGTTGCGGGAACTTGTCTGGTACGACCGGCACACCTGGCAGATCAAGGATGTCACCCCCATTCCGCAGTGCGCCGGCATCGACCACGCCGACTTCAGCGCGGACGGGCGCACCGCGGTCTTCACCTGCGAGTTCGCCGGCCGCGTCGCCGTCATCGACGTGGCGTCGCACCAGGTCCTACGGACGGTGGACATGCCGGTCCGGAACACCATGATGGGGCCACAGGACATCAAGCTCGCGCCCGACGCCAGCGTCTACTACATCGCCGATTCCGACTCCAATGGTGTCTGGGTTCTGAATGGGGCGGCGACAAAAGTGTTGCGGCACATCCCGACCGGCAACGGCGCCCATGGCCTCTACCTGAGCCGCAGCGCCAAGGAGCTGTACGTGACGAACCGGCTGGCCGGCACCGTCAGCGTGCTGGATGCCTATACCGGACGGAAGATCACCCAGTGGGTGATACCAGGGGGCGGCAGTCCGGACATGGGAAATGTGACGGCTGACGGAAGGCAACTCTGGGTGTCAGGCCGGTACGACAACGTCGTCTACGTGTTCGACACCCGCACCGGCCACCTCATCGCGAAGATCCCGGTGGGCAACGGACCCCATGGCTTGGCGCTGGTCCCGCTACCCGGGCGGTACAGCCTGGGGCACACGGGCATTACCCGGTGACCGTTCGGCCAGGAGACCTCCACGCCCGGTGATCACATCGTCGGCCGCCGGCCCAACGTGGCCATCGATCACCGAGAACACCTGGCGGGGCATCCCGTTTCCCGCTCAGGGCCTGCTACGTCCCCAGCAGGGTGCTGACGGTGGTGGCCGACAGTCCACGGACGGCCAGATCGTCCAGCACACCCGGCAGGGCCTCGACAGTCCCAGAATGACCCAGGTGCAAACTGACGATGGACCCGGCCCGAGCGGCCAGCATGTTCTGACGAACGGCCGCCGCACCGGGATCGGTCCAGTCCAGCGAATCCAAGTCGTAGGACAGGCAGACCGCGTACCCGGCGTCGCCGGCCACCCCGAGCAACTGCTGATTGGCGGTCGGTGACTGCGACTGGCGGAAGTAGGCGCCCGGGACACCGGTGGTCCGCAGCAGGATGTCGCGGCAACCGACGACCTCCGCACGCATGGCAGTCTCGGACAGCGAGTTGATGTCCAGGTGCGTGAGGGTGTGGTTTCCGATCTCGTGACCGCCGGCCAGGATCTCGCGTCCGATGGCCGGATTGTCGGCGAGCCACGTCCCGACCACCATGACCGTGATCCTGGCGTTCTTTCGCTTGGCGATGGCCAGGATCTCGCGAGCGTAGGCGATGTCCCCGGCGCCGTGGAAAGTGAGCGCGAGTCGGGGCCGATTGCTGGGGCCGTGGGCAATCTGGGCCGCCGGACCGATGTGCGGTCGGCTCGTCGGGCGGGTCCGCGCTACCGAGGACGGTGGCGTACCGGTCACCGGGCTGCTCGTGCCGACCCGTGGCGACGACACAGGCCCGGCCGGCGTCGTCGCCCTCGTCGACGTGGTGGTGCCCGGCGTGCTCGACAACGTTGCCCGAGAACCGACTGTCGGCGGAGACGGTGTCCTCGACGGGGCCGGGGATGGCTCCGAGGACGGAGTTGCATCCTCTGCGCCGGTGGCGACCGCGGTCCCGGTCGCCTTGTCCCTGACCGCCTGGATCCCGCGGGAGCAACCGACCACACCGGCAGCGACGAGACCGATGCCGGCGGCCAGCAGGGCACGGCGGGGTCGGTTCGTCACGTACTCCACGTTAGCCCGGTCGCACCGCGATGCCTTTGGGCCCTCTGTCTTGACGCATGCCTATATCGGTATACGATATTGCCCATGGCCCGCGCAGCGACGACGTCGGACGTCTTCAACGCGATCGCCGAGCCGCAGCGGCGGGACATCCTGGTGCTGCTGCGGGGTGGTGAGCGGCCGGTGACCGAGTTGGCCCAGCAGCTGGGAATGACCCAGCCGGGGGCGTCCAAGCACCTGCGGGTGCTCCGGGAGGTCGGGCTGGTGCGCGACCGCAAGGCAGGCAAGCAGCGCCTCTATGGCCTCGACGCACGCGGGATGCGACCGGTCCACGAGTGGATCGGCGGGTTCGAGCAGTTCTGGAACGAGAGCTTCGACCGGCTGGACGCCTACGTCCAGGATCTCAAGCAGACACAGGAGAAGTAGCCGATGGCACCTTTGGGACACAACACGCCGGCGCAGTCACCGACAGCCGACCGCGAGATCGTCATCTCCAGAGCCATCAATGCTCCACGGGAGTTGGTGTTCGAGGCGTTCACCGAGGTCCGACACTTGTCGCACTGGTGGGGACCGAACGGGTTCACCACCACCACGCGGAGGTTCGAGTTCCGCGTCGGCGGGGAGTGGGACTTCGTCATGCACGGACCGGACGGAACGGACTACCAGGAGTGGATCACCTGGACCGAAATCGTCCCGCCGAAGCGGATCGCATTGCAGCACGGCGAGTCCCGCGACGATCCGAACGTCTTCGAGTCGGTGTTGACGTTCACCCCCGAGGGCGCGGCGACCCGGATCGAGATGCGCACCGTGTTCCCCACCAAGGAGACACGCGACCAGGCAATCGAGAAGTCCCACGCGGTCGAGGGCGGCCGTCAGACCCTGGCCAACCTGGCTGCATATGTGACCGCAATGGTCGCGAAAGAATTGGAGAACTGATGGCGGACAAAGTGTACTTCAGCGTGTCGATGTCGTTGGACGGGTTCATCGCGCCGGCGTCCCTCGGGGAACTGATGGGGCAGCAATGGATGGAACTGCAGCAGTGGGTCTTTCCGACACGGTTCTTCCGGGAGAACCTATCGCTCGGCGAGGGCGGCGAGGAAGGTCGCGACAACGACATCGTGCGGGCGACGTTCGACCGCACCGGTGCGAGCGTCATGGGCAAGCGCATGTTCGACGCCGGCGAGCAGATGTGGCCGGACAATCCGCCGTTCCACACGCCGGTCTTCGTCGTCACCCACGAGAAACGTGATCCCTGGGAGCGCCTGGGTGGCAACACGTTCCACTTCGTCAACGATGGTATCGAATCTGCGCTCGATCAGGCTCGCGTCGCCGCCGGTGACCGGGACGTCCGTGTCGCCGGCGGCGGGGCGACGATCCTGGAGTACGTGAACGCGGGACTGATCGACGAGTCACGATCGCGCTCTCGCCCGTGCTGTTCGGCTCGGGCATTCGCCTGTTCGAGGGTGTGGACGCGGAACGTGTTGCCCTCGAACAGATCCGCGGGGAATCGACGCAGCGGGTGACCCACCTGACCTACGCAGTCCGGGAGCGTTGACCGCGCTCGCCAGAGCCCAGAACTTCGTAGCGCAGGTGCAGGACGCCTGCGCCCTCTACCGAGCGGACCAGTCGCAGGCCGGACGCGGCCGGTCGTTCGTCGAAGAACCGCTTGCCGCGGCCGAGCAGGATCGGGACGAGGGTGATGGCCACTTCGTCCACCAGCCCTGCTGACAGAAGTGCCTGAACCGATGACGCGCCGTGCATCATGACGTCCCGATCGCCGGCAGCTTCCTTCGCCCGCGCGACGGCCGATCCGAGATCGCTGACGTAGTGCGCAAGCCCGCGCACGGCCGGGACGGGTTCGGTTCGCGTGAGCACGAAGATCGGCACGCCCTCGTGGTGATCGCCGCCCCACTCGCCGGCCCACTCGAAGGTGTGCCGGCCCACGATGACGGCGCCCGTCGACAGCATCTCGTCGAAGATCTCGGCGTTCACGCCGTTCTCGGGTCGGAACGTCTCGGGGTTGACGTTGCCGGCGGTGAGCCAGCCATGCAGCGGCTCACCACCAACCCCGAGACCGTTTCCGGGGCCGTCATTCTCGGCGGCGATGAACCCGTCGAGGGACATGGACATGTAGACGACAACGTTGCTCATGGGTCTCTCCGCGCCGGTTGATGTGGTCGTTGGTCTCGTCTCTACTACGAACACCACCGTCCCGATACGACACACCGCGGGCATTCATGTCGAACACCGACGCCTCCGCGACTCCAGGTGTCGGGCGAAGAACCGGTTGCCGGCTTCGACCTCGAAAGCCGGAACGCCGGTGTGGCCACCCATGTTGGCGTGCAACGTCTTTTCCTTGCTCCCGAAGGCATCGAAGAGATCCAGTGCCATCTGCCGGTCGTTTCCCTCGTCGTCCCACTGCAGCAGGACGTGCAACGGGATGGTGACCTGCCGGGCCTCCTCGAACATGCTGCGGGGCACGTAACTCCCGGCGAACAGAACGGCCGCCGAGATGCGTGATTCGACCACCGCCAGCCGGACGCCGATCGCGATGATCCCTCCCGCGTACCCGACCGGGCCGCCGATCTCGGGCAACGAGAGCAGTGCGTCCAGGTCGCCCTGCAATTCCGGGACCGCCTTGTCGACCAGGGGGAGGACGAGCCGGTCGACGACCCCGTCGGTGACCGGCTCACCGGCCGTCACCGCCCGGCGAAGGTCGGTGCGAGCCTCCTCGGCGGCGGCAGAACGAGGCCGTTCGCCGCTGCCGGGGAGCTCGAGGGTGGCCGCGGCGAAGCCCTGCGCCGCGAACTGCCTGGCACGGGCCAAGAGTCGCGGGTACATCTTGTCGAGTCCGCCGGGTTGGCCGAGCAGGATCAGCGGGGTCGGTGCAGGCGCGGATCCGGGGGTCCACAGGATGCCGGGGACCTCGGCGAGGGTGAATCTGCGTTCGAGGACGCCGTCGTCGAGCCGTTGTGCGGAAGTGAAGTGCATGGTCGTGCCTTTCGGGAGGGCTGCTGGGCGGCGCTCCCGGACGACCTATCGTCCGACCGTGACCCCAAGGGGGAGCACCCATGTCGATACTGCGGTCACGGGTACCACCTCCTCGGTCTGATGCACGGACTCCGGGAAACTAGCAGGCGTCACCCTGGTACGCCAGCGAATTTCCTAAAGCCCCGTTCGACCCCGTCTCGTCAGGGCCGAAGACCGCGCCGCTGTCTGCGGAATCGCCTCAGGCGGATGACGGATGCGGCGGCCGCGGCGGCGACGATCCCCAACCGGCGATCTCGTCCGGCGGATAGAGCAGCGATGTGGGGTCGTAGATCCCGGAGGCGGCGTAGTAGATGCTGGTGACCGCGATCAGGACGACGGAGGTTCCGGCGTAGAGCGCCGTTCCCAGAGCCGGGACCAGGTCGGACGGCAGGGTGTAGGCCATGATGACCCGCAGCGCGGCATCAAGAAGCGTGCCGATGCCCCACAGCAGGCTGGACACCCTCCACATGCGGCGGAACCGGGGCGAGCGGACCCACAGTCCGTCCCAATCGCGCGGCCATCGGAGCCGTCCCTCGAGCAGCGGCTGGGAAAACAGGTAGGCGAGCGGACGTCGGCCCCGGAGGCTGGCGATGAACCACAGCCCGGTGACCCCGGTCACCAGCGCTTCGCGGGCCAGCAGGAATCGAGTGCTGCCGGACACCAGCGAGACGGCGACGCCGCCCAGCATGACGACCGCCATGTAGAGGGCCATGCCGTCGAGGCGCCGGTGATGGATCAACGGCACGGCAGCGGTCACCGCTGAGACGCCGGCGCTGACGAGCAACGCGGTGAAGACGGTCATTCCGAGCGCGCGCAGGCCGTAGTAGACGGCCACCGGTAAGCCGAAGTCGACCACCATCCTTAGTGCCGCGCGGGCCGGGCTGGGGCGACGAACCGTTGCCGCATCACCGTTTTCGACAGCCGACGCGACGGCCCGCGTCACTCTGAGCTCCGCCGAGTACCGAGCTCGAACAGCGTGACCAGCTCACGACCGTAGGCCGCACAGTCCAGATCCGGCGTCGACTCCAGCAGGAACGGCAGTCCTTCGACCGCACGCTGCACGGCCGTGGCCATCACACGGGCGTCGAACTCGCGGAACTCCCCGCCGGCCTGACCCTGGCGCAGGATCGTTTCGACGTGTCCGACGACGCTCTGATCGGTGGTCGCGTCGTAGTGCAGACCGCCGTTCAGGAAGATCTCCAGCAGCGCCTTCATCCGGGACCGATGAGTCGCGGTGAACTGCACCATGCCCTCGATGTAGGCCCGCAGCATCCCGGACGCGGTGGTCTCGGCAGCCAGCTGCCGTGCCAGGTGATCGCCAATGGATGTGATGGCGTCCTCGGCCACCGCGGTGATCAGCTCGTCCTTGCCGGCGAAGTGATAGGAGATGAGCCGGGTGCTCGACAGTTTCGCGTGTTCGGCGATCCGGGCAAAAGATGTTTGTCCATAACCGATTTCGGCGATCACGTCGATCGTCGCTGCCACGATCTGCGCGCGGCGTGCCTGTGCCGTCATCGAACGAACAGGCGGATCCTCACGAGTTACTGGCATGAGTAAAAGCTACCACGGTCAAGTAACTCACGCCACGTCCTCAGCCGAAGACGAGGCCTTTCGCCGGCTTACCGGGCTCGATCAGCTCGAACTTGAGCGTTAGATCGGTGCGCTCGATCAGATCCACCTGCTGGGTGAACGGCTCGCTGGTGACGTAGACGGTCTTCTCGAACTTCCATTCGTCTTTGAACCACGAGCGCAGCGCGGCGAGGAGACGCTCGTCCATCCCCAGCTCCATCTGGGGAAGACGGGCCCAGAAGTAGACGACAGCTTCCACGTCCGCCCAGTGGTCAGGTCCGACAGCCGTCACCGCGCACTTCGCGAGGAACGTGGCGTTCGTGGGGAAGACGTAGACGCAGCCAAGGCAGCTGGTGCCCTCCGGATCGAGCACGGTGTACGTGAACGCGCGATGCGCGCCGTGTCGTTCTTCGAGGTTGACGAGATCCACTCGGTTCGCCTCCACCGTGAAGTCGTCCTCGGGCCAGGTCGACTGCCGCCACAAGCGCAAGTACTGACGCGTCTCCATCACGGCCGCGTAGTCCATCTCCACGTCGCCCACCACGATGGGACGCAAGGTGAACTCGCCGGTCCTCAGGGTCGCAGGAACCGGTTCGGTCGATTCGGTGAACGGCACGTGTGCCTCCTTCGGCGGCGATCCATGGGCGCTGCTCACGCTACGGCCGCGCTCAAGTGGTGATCGGGCGGGATCTGCTGCGGGACCCGGCCACTCCCTCGGATCGCCTCCCGTGGGGAGAGTCTTCAGAGGACCTCGGCGCCCAGGGCGACGTGGAAGCCGAGGCCGTTGCGGGCCACCCCCATCAGGAGAATGCCGGTCCATTCGAGGGCGTATGCCATGTCAAGCCCTCCGGTGTCGCGGGGCCGCATGTCCAAGCTCTCCAGAAACGCTCCGAAACGTTCTTTTGCCTCGACCCCGTCGCCGGCGAAGAAGGCGTCCACGGGCTTGTCCTGCCCAATGACGCCGCCGAAGATCGTATTGAAGGCCTTCACGACGTGGGTGCCCTCCGGGGCAACGGCGGCGATCTGCTGGGCGACCGAGTTGCCCGCGGTCGTCACGATTCCGCTGGCGTCGGCGTTGAACGGGTTGGAGATGTCGACGAGGATCTTGCCGGCCAGCGCTTCGCCGTAGTGCGTCACCACGGCAACCGCGCCGGCGTGCAGGACGGCCAGGATGACGATGTCGCCCACCGGCTTCGATCACGCAAACGAACGATCCGCTTCTGCTCGCCCGCCGCGCTCGGATGCTGATGGCTCAGTCACCGTTGCAGAAACGATCAGGTCAAAACGAACAGGCCAGCTCTACGCCGTCTTCGAGCGTTGTGTCAGATGACAGTGTTCGCGATCGACAGGTTGCGGATTCAGTGGTGCTCGGCCGGCGCCGGGACGCCGCCTCATCCCCAGGAGGTCGACGTGCCGGTGGTGCTCGTCAAGGACGTCACCCAACCTTTGCTGATATTGCGCGCTCTTGATCGACGCGTCGGCGCGTCGGAGGCGGTCGGTTTCGGCGGCCTGCAGGGCACTGGCCGGGGCGAAGGTCCCGGAGCGGCACACGCTGGCCAGGGGCAGCTGTGATGAACTCAGGTGGGATGGGTACCGAGGCGCACTGGTCCGCAACGACGCCGACGCCCGGCTGTGGTCGGGCCAGGGGAAGGACCTTTCGTTCCAGTCCCTGGAGATCATCTCGGCGGCCGCCATGGGGCCCGGCCGCGGCCTGCTGATACCGATACAGCACCGGCCGGGTCCTGAATCAGCTCATGCGTGCAGCCGGCGGCGGGATGTCTTCAGTCAAGTGTTCGATGAGGGCGACGGCGGCGACTGCCAGTAGTGTCCACGGTTCACCGACCTGGGGATCGTCACTTTCGATGTGGACGACGGGGTGAGGCTCTCCGGTCGCGGCCTGCAGCGTGAACCCCTCGGAAAGGGCGGCCAGAAGCGCGCACAGGTGGTCGAGGGTGAATGGCTGCTTCAGCTGGCGACGATAAGCGATCAGCACCGTCTGGTAGAGACCGCCGTAGGCGGACATAGCCTCGGCGTGTCGTTCGCGGCTCGCCTCGAGTAGGGCCGGGTGGCCGTAGGCGCTGGCTCGCAGGGCCATCGTGGTCAGCAGGGCGATGTCCTCAGGGAACGATTGCAGGTTGGCTTCTGCGCCAGCTCGTATAACCTCCTGCCAGGGGCCGCCTGAGTTGATGATCGGCATGACCCGCTGAGCGGTCGTTTCGGTCGACTGACGACCGCGCCAGCGCACTGCGTAGATCGCCAGGTCGTCGTGGAACGCCTTTTGGTCGTCCCAGAGTCGGTACGCCGCACCGGTCGTCAGTCCGGCTTGCTCCAGCACATCGGTCAACTTGACGTGGCTGACTCCGGCGGCTGGGCCGCGCTCGTGGAGCATGTGCAACGCGACATCCAGCAGCAACTGCTTGGTCTGAGTAGCCGTCCGTCGAGTTGATCGCGGAGGGAGCTTCGGCTGTCCAGGTTCTCGCGTAAGCATCTTGAAAAAGTAACTTACTTATCCTGGTCAGTCGTGTACTGCCGGCATTCGTTGCGCTAACTTCGGTTCGCACTCACAGGGCAAGCGGGTTCGAGATGGCTTCAACCTTGAAGGCTTCGGTCGCGGGCTGTGTGAACAAAGGACAGCACGGACAAAACGGGCGTCGCGACTTCACGGAGGGAATCTCGTATGAGCACCAAGCGGTCCAGGGTAGGTCTGAGGCGCGCAATCCAGCGCCAACTCGGCTCCGGCGTCAGCAGGGGCGGAGCTTTCAGGGGAGGTCCGATGCATGGACTACGTGCAGGTTTGGTAGCGGCGATATCTGTCGTGGTTGTCAGCGTGGGGGTGGCGCCGAGCGCACAGGCGGATCCGCCCAGAACGACGGCGCAGATAATTTCGGACACTGAATACTCCCCGCTCACCTCGTCGTCGTCTATCTCCGGCGCCTACGTGACGTGGAAAGGTACCCGGCCAACAGCGATCGACTGGTCAACCGACGGCTGCAGCCTCCCCATCTACATCAAGGTCGCGATTCCGGTGGAGTCCTTGGTCTATTCGAGCGTGTTCAAATCATCCTGTGTACTGCACGACTTCGGCTACCGCAACTACGGCTCCAAGCATCACTACGATCGGACCAGATCGCGGAAGAATTCAATCGACTCGCGATTCCTGGCCAACATGAAGATCCAGTGCGGCAAGATGCATCTGTACGACCCCCGGAAACCCCTCTGCGGCACGGCCGCAAACGCCTTTTACTACGCGGTGAACCACCACGGAGACAAGGCATTCTTCGGCTGATCCTCAGATGCTTCAGCCGTGTTCCTGATGGCCTGGGCGACGGCATTGGCGGTTGCGTCTGATCCGCCCGGCATCCAGGCCGCGCGAGATGGCCAACCGCTCCAACGAGTTGTTCGATCGTGGGCGCGGTCGGCCAAGACGTTACTGCATTACCGCGGCTACGACCAGCACGTCGATGTCGCTCCGACGTGCTGCCGTTCGCCCTGTCACTTGTCGAGCTAGTTGGCGCTTCCGTTCCAATTATCTGGCCGTTCTATTCTCCAATTATTTGGCCTAGCGAGCCGAAGCAGGACAGGGTGGTCTCTGAGATCAGGATGTCTTCGAACCGGGACGTGGCGCCAGAACGGCCATCAAAGCCAGTGCTATACCTGCGCATCCGGTAGTTGCGCCGCCCCACCCAAACGAAGTCAAGGCGTCAAGTAGTAATGCTGCTACCGCAACCAGCACGAGGACGAGCGCCAAAACCTGAGTCCGAGGTCGATATTGCGTCAGGCGTCGACGAGCACAATGAAGTCTGCCCGGTCGGGGAACCACCATTGGGTCGCCACCATTCGATCCATCGGATCAGGTCGCCGTCGCTGGTCGCCTACGGCACGGAGCACCGCATCGGACTCGCGAGCGCCGTAGACGGCGAGGGCATGAAGCCTGTCGAGTCCGCGCTGCTCGGGTCCAGGTCGTGCAAGAACCCTCAACGCCTTCGCCTGGGAGGCGATCGCCACCAGATCGCTGCACCCGAAGACCACCGCCCCGTAGGCACCGCAGCGACTCAGCGTCGGCATCGCGAGACCTGATCGGAGTTCAGGTCCCGGGTCGAGTGACAGCAACCTGTCAAAATCGCCGGCAGCATCGAATGTTCCGAATTCGGCGCCGCCTGGGTCAGGCAGGGCAACCTGGCAACCGCGAACTTCAAGAGAAAAGACGACGCTCACGTCTTGAGTATGAGCCGAGCCGGCCCGATCAGATGCCGTACGGCGAACGTCCTGCGACGACCAAGCCGCCTCGAGGCGGCCGACCACCAGGATCAGGAAGGCGCCCGTCGGGGATCGCCCCCGAATGCGGATCCCCGACCGGGACGACGGTCTCAGCGCCGGCAGGCATCGCGTCGATGATCGATATCGAGTACGTACACGACGCCCTCTGTGTGGTCGATGCGGTAGCGAACGCGGTACTCCCCCCGTCGGGCGCGCCACTGTCCGGCAAAGGGCGGACGCAGCTCGGCACCGACGCGAAGAGGATTGTCGGCCAGGGGACCGAATAAGAACTCGACGCAGGCGGCGGCTGCCGCCTCGGGAAGCCCCTCGGCCAGCTGGCGTGCGGCAGTCCGGGTCACGACGACCCGAAAGGTCATTCAGTCGCCGCCGACTTGGAAAGAAGTGCTCGTACGGCTTGTTCGTCGAGCACCCGTCCATGCTCGATGTCTTGCTCTGCACTCTGGAGTCGTGCGATGGCGTCAGGGTCGCTGAGCAGCTCAATGGTCGCTTCGATCGACTCGAGATCGTCGGCGGCGAGCAGGACGACGTAGTCGCGGCCATTTCGAGTGATTTGGACGCGCTCATGGGTCGTGGCGACTTCCTCGGCGATCTCTGACAGTCGTGCTTTGACCTCGGACAGCGGCAGCGTAGTCATAGACCAGAATCATAGTCTAAATGTAATCTCTACGTAGGGCACGGGCTGTTCCGGTTACGGATCCCGTTGTGGCAACGGCCGCCGCCGGAGTCGTTCCGTCACCGGTCAGCGTTGTGGCACCGGAACCGGACATCGATGTCTTCCAGCTGCCGCGCCAGTTCGGGGCCGAGCAGTCTCGATGTCATGTAAGCGTGCGCCCAAAGAAGTCAGCGAGTGCTTTCCAGTGCCGGGAGGCAGCGGCCTCGTCGTAGGTGTCGTTGTCGGGCACCGCGAAGCCGTGATGGGCTGGATAGGTCTCGACCAGGTGTGACACTCCGGCCTCGGTCAGGGCGGCTTCCAGCAGCTCACGCTGGTCGTCGGTGAACGACTGATCCTCGACCGCCCCGGCCACGTAGACAGTGGCGGTGATGTCACCGGCTCGCAGATGAGGGCTCTCGGGGCTGTCGGCGACTGCAAGGCCGCCGCCGTGGAACGACGCGGCCGCGCCGATCGCTTCGCCCAGCCGCCCGGCGACGATCATCGACGTGCGACCGCCCATGCAGTAACCGGTCGTCCCGACGGGGCCGCCGGTCGTCTCCGGCCTGGCGAGCACGAAGTCGATGAACGCGCGGGCATCGGCGGCCATGACCTCAGGCGTGACCGTGCCCATCAGCGCGAACAGCCGAGCCCGCTCGTCGGAGTCGGCGAAGACGGTGGCAGCGTCGAACGGTGCCCACGGCGCATCGCGGTAGTAGACGTCGGGCACCAGGGTCACGTAGCCGAGGCCAGCCAGATGCTCGGCCATGTCGCGGTGAGCGGCACGCAGGCCCGCGGCGTCGGGGTACATGATGACGGCCGGCCACGGGCCATCCCCGTCGGGCACGTGCAGCGACGCCGGCGCTACCCCATCGGCCGTCGGAACCTCGACATCGTGCTGGGTCATTCGTCTCTCCTCAGGGCACGCGCTGATGCAGCCCGACCAGTCAAAGCCTGGGATGCTCGCTTCTGTCCACGTTACCCACCGCCGTGGCCAGGCTGCTCGGTCGTGGATAGCCGCCCGCAGAGCGACCGTCGCCGGGCGGTGCGACGACGACCGAACCGTGGACGAGGACCTACGTCCGTCGTTCCGCAAGGCAGATCGCCCAACGGGCTGACCGTCCCGGTGAGCGTTCGTCGTACGGGACGGCGGGGCCCCCAGGATCGTGGCCGACCGCATGCGGCGCTACACAGAAGCCCGTCTGTACGAAACGGCACGCGACTCGTACGATATAGGCATGGCCACGATGAACATCAGCGACGCGCGCGACCACCTTCCGGCCGCGATGGAGACGGCACGTACCGAGGCGGTTTTCCTTCAGCGCCATGGCCGCCCGGCCGGGGTACTGGTGAGTCCGGAGCGTTTCGAACAACTGATGCAAGCGTTGGAAGATGCCGAGGACGCCGCTGCCTTCGACGAGGCTATGGCGGAGGAGGGACCAAACATTCCCTGGGAACAGGTCAAAGCTGACCTCGGCTGGGCGTGAGCCGTTACCGGATCGAGCTCCGCCCAGCGGCCGCCCGTGCCTTGCGCAAGCTCGACCCCGCGGTCAGTCGACGCATCCAAGGCGCGATCGCTTTGCTTGCCGAAGATCCGCGCCCGCCCGGTGCGCGCGCACTACCGGGCCGACCAGGCCTTCGAGTTCGGGTCGGCGACTACCGCATCCTTTACACCGTCCAGGACGACGTCCTGTTGATCGTCGTCGTCAGGCTCGGACACAGACGCGACATCTACGACCAGTAGCACCCAACTTCTCGTCGGCCGATCCCCAACGGGCGGACCCGAAGACCGCCCTGTTGGCCGACCCAATATGGCCACAGCCAATGACGAGCCTCATCGCGGTACCGGCGCGCACAATGTCATGCATGACCCTAGTGGCCGTGATCGTTGACCTTGCCGATAGCCAGCTTCCGGGCCGGCCGACAGGTTGGGAGCGGGTCGGCATTGCTGCAATTGGCCTCGATCTTCGTTGCGACCCGCATGCTGGTCACCGGAATCGGGCGACCTCAGACCTCGAAGTACCTTGACACTTTGGGGAACTGGCATGCTCCCGGCGCCAGGTCACCAAGAGCACCCCGGGGCCTCATCGCCGCCGGGGTCATCTGCGGGCCAGTGGGAGTCGCCCTGATCGTCTACGCCGCCTTCTTCGCTTGATGTGGCCAGCAGTCGGAGGCAACGGCAACACCGACTTCCGCTTCAGCTCCAACGCAGCAGGCGGTTCATATCCGGATCCTGTTTCGGTCACCAGTCCTTGAGCAGGACGATGTGCGGGGTAGGCAGTCAGATGGGCAGAACAGTCAACGGCTGGCCGGTTCCCGTGACCAACACCCGATCGGTGACCGGTCAGTTCATCGGGGTGGGTCGATGTCGGGATTGCCGATGGTGCGCCACCGCGAGATTGGAGCGACGATGAAGATCGCCTTGCCGATGACGTCCGACGTGGGGACGGGCCGTCCGCAGGTCGGCGGTGCAGCGGCGGGTTTGAGTTGGGAACGCACCTGACGTCAGTAGTGGTCTCGGGCTTGCAGGACGACGATGTGCTTGTCCGTGACGTAGTAGACCAAGCGGTTGGCTTCATCGATCCTGCGGGACCAGGCGCCCGCCAGGATGTGCTTGAGCGGTTCCGGTTTGCCAATACCGACGAACGGGTCGCGGAGCACATCGGCGATGAGCTGGTTGACGCGCTTGAGCGTCTTGCGGTCCTGGGTCTGCCAGTAGAGGTAGTCCTCCCACCCGTTCGGATCGAAGGCGAGGGTCCGGGTCACGCATCCCGGAGATCATGGTGCTCGAATTCGCCGCGCCGGACGCGCTCGATCGCTTCAAGCAGCCGTCCTGCGTTTGCGGGAGTCCTCAGGAGGTAGGCGGTCTCGGTCAATGCGTCGTAGTCGTCCTTGGACATGATGACCGCGTTGCCGTGCCTGGAGACGACCTCGACCGCAGTGTGGTCGTCGTTGACTTGCTGGATGAGCCCGAACAGGCCCTTACGTGCATCAGTTGCAGTGATCGCAGTCATTGCATCACCTCCCAGTGGTACGTTTTACTGTACCACTTCCGTGGCTTGAATGCCGGGAAATCCCGGCTCAGCGAGGCGCCGCCGCGAAGACCCTGCCCGGGGCCCGGTGACCGATCGCTCATCGGAAGCCAGGTGGCCGAGGTGACCTGCCACGTACATCCTTTCGCTGGCTTCAGTCGTCTATGTAGCGGACACCCGTGAGTCGCGACTACCGAAGGGGCGGCGCAGGCATGGACACCGCGACGGAGGCAGCGCTGCGGCAGCTCTACATCAAGCACTACCAACCCACGGCCCCGGCAAAGTCGGTTTGACGATTCCTGACCTGCGGTGATGGGCTGCGACACGCCGTGAGGATGCGGTTTTCGGGTGCGCGTGGTCCGTGGTGATGATCATGAAGGTTCTTCAGGCCGCTCACTCACAGCCAAGGACCACGCCCGATGTCATCATCACCCAGCTACACCGTCGTTGACCAATTCGACGAAGATGAATTCCCCGACATCCCGGCGGCGCCGGCGGCGTTGCTCCGAGCCCTGCGATCGGTTCCCGACCCCAGCTGCTGGGTCAGACCCGGGATCTGTTCGACGAACGTTGCGGTGCGGCAGTCAGCCTGATCGCAGAAGAACCTGCGCGCCGTCAGCCACAACACCGTCGGCTGCCCGGCGACCGGTAGATCCGCCAATTGACGCCGGTAGGTGCTGTGCACCCGCGTCGACACCCGCCTGCAGCGGACGCACCGCGCTGCCCGCGCCCTCGGATGCGCGGAGATCCTCACCATGCCGTCGACCGTGCGAATGTCGTCGACCTTCACCAGCGATAGGTGCGCAAGCAGAACGCGGCAAGAACGGCAGTCAACAGCCATGCCTCCAGGGGATCACACACCTTCCCTGGTCCGAGCGCCGGATCCCCAACCAGCTTCACGGAACTTGAGCCAGAACCACTTACCGTGCAATTTCACACACCATCAGCTTGAAAGGGTTCCTAACCAGGACACCGAAGAACCCGACAACTACCATTTCGAATAGCCCGTTCCCCGGGAAACGGCCAACCAGCCGTCCGGAAGCCGAACCTCCAGCGGTGACGATCTGGTCATCCCCCAGCACGACCGTCGCGATGTATCTCGTCTCCGCAACGGGATCGCTCAACGGGCAGACGAGCGTTGAAGCCTGGAGTCATCGCTGCGTCGACGGGCACGCGGATAAAAATCAGCGGCTTTCCAAATCCGCAAGTTCGGCAGGTAGCGGAAGGCCCAGCGCCCTAACCTCGATCTTTCGTGCGCCCAGCGGAACTGGAGGTGACCTCGTGTCGGGGTGATCTGTTGGTTCGTGCTCGTCGTCGCTTGCCGGTGCGAGTCCGGTCCGGGTAGCTGTCAGGAGGCCCGGTAGCAGACTGGCGGCTCGGGTTGGAAACGGTCAGGGTCGAAGCCCAGTGTCAAAAGCCCTTATGGGGGAGCAACTGTTCGGTCCGCAGCATGAAGGGCAAACCTGCAGCGTCGTTAGAGGTCCTGCCCGTGAGGGTGGGAGCAGAGGGAGCCGAGCCGCTGTTAGCACGGCGAAGGCCATGGACGCGGTGAAGAACCTGAAATCGCAGCCGCCAAGAACCCTCCGGCGTATGGGGTGTGGAACGTTCAGATAGTGACGGCGGGAACTGGGGAGGCCCTCCCCGGCCCGGTGACCTGCGATGTTGTCACCGGAGAGACGCGCCCTATGACCGGTCTTCGCCGGGAAGTGGGTGTCGTGTCGGGTGGGCGTCGGAGGCGGCCGTAGTACTGCTGGAGCCGAGCGGACAACACAACCGCCGGTGAGGGAAGGGCCGCTGCTTCGTCGATGTGTCGTGCTCGTCTTGGAGGTGCCCGGTGAGTGCCGTTTCGGCTAGTTCCGCCGCTTCGGGGTCTGTGATGGACCCGGTTCGTGCCTTGCAGCATGCGCTTTACCGGGCGGCCAAGGCTGATCCCGGGCGAAGGTTCCACGCGCTTTCGGACAAGGTCTATCGCAGGGATGTCCTTGAGCGGGCGTGGGTCGATGTGCGCCGCAATGGCGGCGCGGCCGGTATCGACCGTACGAGCATTGCCGATGTCCAGGAGTACGGGGTGTCCCGGCTGCTGGATGAGTTGGTCGCGGATCTGAAGGTCGGCAGGTGGCGTCCTTCTCCGGCGCGTCGGGTGTTCATACCCAAGCCCGGTAGTGGGGAGTTGCGTCCTTTGTCGATTCCGACGGTGCGTGATCGGATCGTGCAGGCTGCGGTGAAGATCGTGCTCGAGCCGATCTTGACAGGCCGATATGTTGCCGTGTTCTTTCGGGTTCCGCCCGAAACGTTCAACACACGATGCCCTGCAGGTACTTGTGGATGAGTCCTGGCGGGGACGGCGGTGGGTGGTTGAGACGGACATCGCCAATTGTTTCGAGGCGATTCCGCACGACAAGTTGATACAGGCGGTGCAGGAACGCGTCTGTGACCGATCCGTAGTGCAGCTGCTGCGCGGCATGTTGCGCGCTGGGGTGATGCACGATGGGCAGGTCCGGCGATCGGTGACCGGCACTCCGCAGGGCGGGGTCGTTTCCCCGCTGCTGGCGAACATCTATTTGCACCGGATCGATCGGGCATGGGATGCGCGTGAGCACGGGGTGCTGGTGCGGTTCGCCGATGACGTGGTGGTGATGTGCTCCACGGAGCGGCAGGCCAAAGCTGCGCTTGCGCAGATGAGGGTCCTGCTGGCCGATCTCGGTCTGGAACCGAAGGCGGCCAAGACCCGGATCGTGCAACTGGTCGTGGGTGGCGAGGGTGTGGATTTCCTCGGCTTTCACCACCGGCTGGTCCGCAGTGACGGGCGACGCTCCGGAAAGCGTGTCGTGTTCCTGGCCCGTTGGCCCGCGAACAAGGCGATGCAGCATGCCCGCGACCGGATCCGGGAATTGACGGACCGGTCACTGCTGCTGCTTCCCATCAACGCGACGGTGGATCGGGTCAACCGGTTTGTCCGCGGCTGGGCCGCGTACTTCCGGTTCGGCAACTCCACCCGTCACTTTGCGAAGGTCAGGGACTACATGCGGATGCGTCTGGCGCTGTTGATCAGCAAGCGGCACAGACGTTCCCGGGCCTTCGGTCGTTCGGTGGTGTTCTTCCAATCACCGAATCACTTGGGACTTTTCAGCCTTGACGGGATCATTGCCGCACCCAGGCCCTTCCGGGCCTGGCGGGTGACACCGAATGCCGGCGGTGAACGACGTCGGTGAGCCGTGTGCGGGAGAACCGCATGCACGGTTCGACGGGCGGGAGCTGGAAACGGAGCGAGTTGGCCAGGGCCACCGAAGTGGGACAACCCGACGGGAAACCGCGGGCACCAAGGCATCGGGACCTACCGCCAACCACCGCCACCGCGCCAGCTCCCGACCCTACGCGAGGTGGACGACCCTGCCTGTAAGCGATAGATCAGCGGTTCTGAGGCTGTCCGTCGGGTCGAAGGCGTCGTCAGATCGCCCCTATGGTCACCTGGGGTGGTGCCGGATTCCACGTTCCGGTTGGGCTTCCTGGTGCTGGTCGACGGGGGTTGTTGCAGGTCAGGTGGGTGCGGGCAGGGCGTGCAGGCGTGCTAAGCCGGTGGTGAACAGGTGCCGGTGCGGGGCGTGACCAGACAGGTGCAGCCAGACTCGGCGGGATCGGCGCGCGATGGTCCCGGCGACTGAGAACAGCCTCAGGCGTAGCCGTTTGGGTTCCCACCGACGGGCATCGGTCCCGGCCAAGGCGAGCATCTGCATCCAGGCGGTCAGCTCGGTCGCCAGCTGGACTACGGCGATCCAGATGCGGTTCTGCGCGAAGTCGGTTAACGGTAGGTTCCGCATCCCGGTGTCCTTCGCGTTGCGGATCCGGTCCTCGCAGCGGGCCCGCCGCCGGTGCCGCAACTCCAGGTCCGCCAGCTGACCTGCGGTGGTATTGGTGACAAACGCGGTGAGCCGGTTGCCGTCGACGTCGGTGAACCGCAACTGTGCGCCGGGATGCGGCCGCTCGGCCCGCACCAGCACCCGCATCCCCGCCGGCCAGCTGCCCAGGCTCAGCACGCCGGTCAGCTCGGCGACCCACGCCCCGTCGCGGACCGTCCGGTCGGCGTCATACGCCGGGGTCCACGCAGCCTCCGGCAGCTGGTCGATCTTGGCGACCATGTCATCGGTCAAGGTGAACCCGACCGAGTACGACAGTCCCTGCCCGGACAACCATCTCAGGAACTCGTGCGTCCCGCCGCCACCGTCGGTGCGGATCAGCAACTTGCGGCCGATGCGTCCGCCGCGACGGTAGAACGGCAGCTGCCGCAGCGCCTGCTTCGTGACGTAGATGTGGTCGGCGGCGGTGTTGGAACCGGCGTTGCCCTTGCGGAGCAGCATCGACAACGGCTCACCAGTGCCGCTCTGGCCGTGGTCCGCCCATGCGCCCAACGGGTGGAACCCGAAGCCCCGTTTGAACGTCGGCGCCGCCAACTCCTTCTCGGAGTGCGCGGTGATCAACGTGGCGTCCAGGTCGATCACCAGCGGATGCTCGCCGCTGATCTGATGATCCGGCGCGGCGTCACCAGCCAACATCCATACACGTTGTCTCACAGCAGCCCTGGCCTGGTTGATCGCGCTCAACGCTGTTTCCGGGGTGGCGGCCAGTGCGTCGATCAACCGGGACACCGTCGGGTCGGAGGCGACCCTGCCGAACACCGACGGTTCGGCCCGCAGCAACCCGACATCGGCAAGGCAGTCACCGCCGATGGCGACGCTGATCGCCAGATCCAGCAGGATCTTCCCCGGATCCAGCACCGCCGACTGCTTGCGCCACGGCGCCAACGCCCTCGACAGTTCCCGGTCCAAACCGACCTTGCCGGCGGCGGCGACCAGAAGCACTGCACCGGCCTGGGACACCACCCGCTTCGCGGTCGTGTCCACTGTCAACCGCGGATACAAACCGGTAGGGTTCGACATCAGAAAGGTGCTCCAGATCTGCGTAGTGTTGGTCCCTCAGCAAGACCTATCCTTGCAGCTCAGAGCACCTTTCTCCATGAACAAAACACCTTTGTTCACCTACCGCGAGAAAGCGCGAGGCTAGGACCACGACACCGAGGAGGACCGGCCGAAGTCCCGCCTCATTCTTCCTCCGGATCCTGATGGATCCCGTCAGCACGCCAATCAGGTTCAGCGTGATCGCGACGGCAGACGTGACGAGCACCGCGGTTCGCTGTTGATCGCTGGTCGCCTGGACAGCGGTGCAACCAGCAAGGACGGCGAGGTAGAGGAATAACCATCGCGTCCATCGAGGAGCCGCGTACTCAACCGTCATGTGTGAAATCTAGCCACACGCGCCCGTGCAGAAACCTGAGCGTGCGACCGTATCCGTCGATCGCCGCAAGCCGAACGTCCTGCGGCGCCGTGAGCCGCCTTTGGAGGCGGCCGACGACCAAGATCGTGGACGTGCCCGTTGGGGATGGATGACCGGGCAGCGGTTCCATGGTTCGCCGGCCAAGGCGTCAGCGGGCTCGTGAGCGCCCGGGTTTCCGGTGAGTGAGATTGCGGGTGGCGGCTTCGAGCCAGTCGGCGAGGGCTTGATCTTTGCGCAGCCCGCTCGCCTCGACTCGGATCCATCCTTGCCCCATCGAGCGACCGGTTCCCATCTCCGCGCGGGATGCGTGAGGCTTTGCGAGCAGGATGGCGTCTTCGGCTGGGTCGACGCGGACGAGCAGACTGCCGTCGTTGTGCGCGGCCACTGCCATGGCACCGTCGACCATCAGCGCCAGCACACCGAACATGCGCACTTCTTGAAGGTGCTGACCCGGTAGCAACGCCCTGATCCGGTCGATCAATCCGCGCGACGAGTCGCCTGCGGGGGTTGGTGTCATGCCGGTTGCTGTTGCCGCGGCATGTAGCTCAGGCGGTCGAAGGCGAGACGGATCTCGACGATCTGCCCTTCATGGACTGTGAACAGTTCGCTGGCCAGCGTCGTCGTTGTGACCGCGGTCTGGGGGAAATACCAGAGCGCCACCCGATTCTCGTCAGTCATCCGACTGTGCTCGGGTACGCCTGTCAGCATCGGCGCGAATCCGGCGAGATAGTCGCGCCAGTCGCCCTTGGTGGTGACGTTCTCGTCGGGGGCGAAACAGTGGACGTCGTCGGAGACATAGGTCAGAGCTTGATCGATATCGCCGCTGGTCCAGGCTTGGTGGTAGGCCTCGACCGTCGACAGTGCGTCGTGAACATTCGGCATAACTTCTCCTTCGGCTAGTAAGCGGCTCAGGGACCGGGTTTCCAACTATCGGGCGGGAGGTGCTCGCCGGTGGCGGCCCTCCTCAGGCGGGCCAGGAAATGGCTCCACCCGTCCATATGACCACCAACCAGGTCCTCCGGCAGATCGGTATGGACGACCTCGACCCGGGTCCCGGCGCTGATAGGCGTCAGTTCGAAAGACACCATCGACGAACCCGGCGGCAAGCTCTCATTGCCGGCGAACCCCCAGGACAGGGTGACCCGTCGAGGTGGATCCACTTCCAGGAACATGCCGCGCGCCGGGTAGCCAGCGATGTCCACCGCGAACTGGCCGCCGGGCACCGGGTCAAGCGATGCCCACTGCCCCATCCACGAGGTCATTCCGGCGTCGGTCACCAGGAACTGGAAGACGGTCTCTGGAGCGGCGTCGATGTCGATCGTGGCGCGATGCTCAGCCATCGCTGCTCCGGGCCGACGACTCCACCGCACGCTTCAACGCGCTCAACCGCTCCGGCCAGAAGTCCTCGAAGAACCCTTTCCCGACGGCTAGGCCCTCCACGCGCACGACAAACAGATGACGCGTGCCCGACCGCGCGCCGGTCACCAAGCCAGCCGCACGAAGCACCTTCAGGTGGTGAGAAACGATCTGTTGCGACAGCCCCAACATGTCCGCGATCTCGCCGACCGCGCAACGCTTGTTGCGCACCACCGACAAGATGGCGCGACGATTCGGGTCGGCCAGCGCATGGAACGTTCGATCCAGCTCGCCTGCCGGTTCGCTCATCCGCAACCTCCTCAAGCGAGGATATCACCAACGGACGTTTGTACAAACGAATACCAGAGTCCCAGCACGGCCGGGCGCGAACCGATCGCAGCCGAGCCCCACCCGGACGGCAGACCCGGTCCGCAGGAGGATCGACATACGGCACAACTTCGACCGGGAAGACCTCTTCAGGCGGTCCAGCCGTGTAGCAGCAGGGGGCGTGCGTTGTCGGCGGCGTTGAGGGCGGTCGCCACATAGTCGATTAGGTCAGATGGCAGCGCGGACTTGCGCGCCCAGACCAGTTCAGTGCACTTATCTGGCTCACCGATTGCCGGAGTGCCTGCCCACCGCTCGACGGTGAAGAATAAGTCGAGGTACTCGCTGTCGGTTGCGGTCTCAGGCGCCCGGTGCACCGTCACTGCCAAGCGGCAGGAGGCCGGGTCGGCAGCGATCGTGAGTTCTTCCCTCAGCTCGCGGATCAACCCGGAGAGCGCATCTTCACCGCCGTCCAGGTGCCCGGCGGGAACACTGAGCTGGCCGTCGCGGTAGCCAGAACCAGCTCGGCGCATCAGCAGGACACAGTCGCCGTCGGTCAAGATGCCGTAGACAGCCACGGCCAGTCGGAATGGGTCGGTGGGCACCGCCCCACCCTAGAAGCTGGCCTGCGGCCGGGCCACCGCCCCGTACCCGATCACGACGCGGCCCCAACCGCCTTGAGCTACTACCACCACTCCCGGATCGGTGACCGGTCATCGATCGGTGTCCGGTCATCGATCGCTGACCGGTCGGCGATCGGCGGGCTCAGTCGGTCGTTGTCGCCGAGGGGCCATCCCGTTCACCGGTCGACGTTCCAAGCAGGCCGCGTCGGGAGTGAGGCATAGATTTAGGTGCACCGGCAGCGAGAGACGACCCCGACCGAGGTTTGCGTGCAACGTGCCGACGGCGGGGCCCGTCCAACTGGTGAACGGGAGAGGCCCGGGTAGGAGGCGGTGCGATGACCTACGGTGTGCAGATGCGTGGGGCGCTGGCCGTCTTGTTGGTGGTGCTGTCCGGCTGCACGGCGACCGCAAACCCAGACACCGCTGCCATTCAGAGCACGACGCAGCCGTCCTCCACCTTGACCACGTCCAGCCTGCCGGCCAGCAGCCGGCCCGATCTTCCTGACCCGATCATCCCCGATCGAACGCCGAACGCCGCAACCAGCTCCTCCGCGCTGATCATCCGGGACTGCGCTGCTTCGGCTGCACGAGCCATCGCCGCAGCAGCATCATTGTTGCCGGAGGGGACGTCGCGGACGCCTGAAGACTCCGGTCTCTGCTCTGCTGGTCAGCCGCTTGACGTGACGTTCCCAGCTGTCGCCAAGTTGGCGTGGACCGTCACGGTCAAGGTCACCGCCGGGCCTGTCGCCGACTGTCAGGCGGAGGCCGCCAACGGCAGCGCCAGCTGTCAAGTGATCGTCGGACACCCCGGCTTCAGCGGCGCAGAAGTGGTCTGCAGCGCCATTGCCTGCGACCAGGCCTGGGTGTCCAAAGGCGCCGAACTGGCGGTGGTGCTCGGCTATGTACTCGGCGCGCAGCTGGCCATGTCACAGCAGGCCATACCCGCATTCAACGGATTGGGCACCACGATCGGAGTCAGCGTGCTGACCGCACTTGGTGGGTGACCGACCGAACCTTCACACGGACATCGGCCGCTACCCGGTCAGCGATCGGCTATCGGGACACGCACCCTCGATGGGCCGCCTCCCAAGACTGACCGCTCCCGGGTGACCTATCCGGGGGGCGACTCCAGCGCTTCCTCAGCAGCTTGGCGCATCTGCCGAAACATCCTCCGACCCTTCTTAGCTCGTCCTGTACCCGGCAGATCAGCATGCCGTTCAGCAGCGGAGGCCCAATCGCGCATTTCCACCAGCCGAGCCGGGGAGGCAGATCGGAGGTCCGCTTCGAAGTCTTTCCGGTTCTGCCATGACATGACTGCCATAGCTCAACGCTAGTAATTCCGATCCCCATGATGCAACCCGTTTGCCGACCCAACCTGCGCGAGCGACCACAGCCTCACATCTGGCGAAACCCGGACCGCAAGCGGAACGTGGAGCGGTCGATCACTTACACCCGGCACCAGACGTCCTGAAGGGCTTCACGAGTGGAGCCGCCGGCACGAGGCCCTGGTCATAGCCAGGGTTATCAGAAGCGTATGCGATCTTGATGCAATATGTAACGCCCGCTGGTCCGCTGGATCCGATGGTGGCCAACACCGACTCACACTGGCGTTTTCGTCACCCAGTAGTTCGGCGGTCGGCTCCTGGCCCTGGGTTTGCTCCCAGACGAAGATTGGCCGCTCCGTCTGGCATCCCGGGTTGCTGGTGGGCGAAGCGGGCGCAGTAGACGTGTGGAAGCCCACCGCCGAGGTCGTTGAGCATGCCGTGATCAGCAGGGCAAGCACGCCGCCCATCGCGGCCTTGACCCTCATGACGCGACGATAGACCTTCGGCGTCCACGCCTTGAGGCAAACTCGACAGTCCACCCTTCGTGTCTTGCTGGGCCCAAGTCCTGAGCGAGGCCAACTTTCGTGCACAACCCGGGTCCGTTCTACTTGACCAAACCCACCCGCCCGTAGGGGGAACGCTCACCGGTCACCCTCTCGCCTGCGCGACCACCATCGTCAGCGGCACCGTAACGGGATTCACTGGTGGAGCATCCGGCCGCCAAGAGGCCGACCAGGACCACGGCGCTGTCGGTGAGTCGGTTGACCGCTCCCACTCTGCCCAGCAGCCCAGCGGGAACTATTCGTTGCTACCCGTATTGCCTAGCGTGCGAGGCCCTGGATCAGCTGATCAATGACCGCACTCCCCTCTTCGACGGTCAGGCCTGTGTTGGCACCGGGCGTTCCTCTCATAGTCGCGTGGCGTGCATCGTCTCCGCTGATCTCCTGGTGATTAGCACTGGCCGTGAACCGCCCGATCTGCGCCTGCGAGACTCCAGTCCGTTGGCTCAGGTCACGGTCGCTGCCGCCGGCAGCCTGGCGAAGCAGCTCGTAGACCTTGTAGAACTCCGCCCACTTGGGCTTCGCCACCGAGCCAAGGACTCGATAGACCTCCACGAGCTCTGGATGAGTGGTGAGCTGCCGATACCGGCTCATGGTCGGTTGTTGGTCCGGGCGGTTGTGCCGTCCCCTTGCTGACAGAACCGCTTGCGCTGGCTGAAGCGATGACGACGGCAGCCGCTTCGGCGAAGATTGTCGCGCCGCGTGTTGTCACGATCGTGTCGGTGACCTCGGCGACGTCGGCGACAAAGACGTGTCGAGACCCGACGGCCGAAATGCTGCCAGCGAAACTTACTCGCCCAGATCGGGGCGACAACATCGAACTGATACCGTTTAACACCAAGATCCTCGGTAGAGCCGCTTTCCTAACCTCATCCGCTTCGGTTAAAGAGTCGAAGTCGTCCGCTTGCAAGTAGGTTCGCTGGCTCTCGTCGTCGTGAGCAACTACCAAGTCGCCGTCTGCCAGTTCCTCACGCAACCTCCTGAGATCCTGCTCATCTCCATTCAAATACACTCGCCACGCCATTATCGGCTCTTCAGAATTAACAGGGGCGTTGCGCTGTCATCCTGGATGGCGCCGGCCAGGTTCGGCGGGTGCAGGCCCATCGTATGCGGCGGCGTTGGTTGTCGGTGTTGCGGAACCCGAATGCGATCCGTCCGATGTTCTTGACAATGCGGTTGTAGCCTTCGCTGCGGGCGTTGGACAGAGCTGTGTCGATGGCGGCGATGTTCGGGGCCTGCCAGGTGTCGACGGTGGTGGCCAGGGCGTGGATCTCTGGGACCCACCTGCAGTAGGCCTCGCCGGGTTATCACTTCTGGGGTCATTGGTGATCTGCAAAAGCTCGGAAGAGCGGACCAAACAGCGCCGCGGCCCCAGTTGTAGCCAGGCAGCGGTCCCCGCCTCAGTATTCTCCCGAGGTCCGAACGGCCCGCACAATATCCGTTAAAGTTGGCAGACCCCGCTGGATCAACAGCGCGGCCACGGGCATGCACCTGGATGCCCACGTCGCATGCTCGCCCGAGATCGGCCAGACCCCAGCGGCGGGCTGCTGCCGTTCTCGCGCAACTGCCGCCACCAGGTCCCTGTCGCACCGCGCGCAATGGCCCGCCCCCGAACCGAGCGGCGAAGCGTCCCATGGTCGCCGACCAATCGGGGGCATCGCAGCAGGCAGCTGCCCTCCGCCAGAACCGTCGATTACTTGCTGGGACTGAATGGATTGCATGGTAAACAGATAATAAAGGCGCCCTTGCCAGGGGGTGTGATATGTGCCACAGTGAGGGCTACTTGCTTCGACTGGATGGAGGCCAATGGTGCAACGGCAGAACCAGCGGCGGAGACTCGCATGACACCGCGGCGGCGACCACGGAGACTCGGGCGACGCGGGAGCGTCGTCGGCTTGATCGTTCTGTTGCTGTTCGGGTTGGGAACGGGCGTGGCAGCTGCCCACTCGGTCTACCAAACGGCCCTGGTTTACGAGAGTGAGCTGCCCTGTACGGAGCTCCGCTCGGAGACCGGGCACGAGAGCGGGGCGACAAACATCTACCTTCGAGGTGATGTGCAGGCCCTACGAGACAACGTATTCGGCGCGAATTGCCAGGACGACTGGACGCGACCGGTCAATTACATCCGAGTGACGTACGTCCTGCAGAAGCAGAGCCCGAGCAACCCGTCCTCGTACTCCAACTGCATCTCGTACAGCTACGTCCTCAGCCCAGTGGCGACGGACAACTATCGCATCTCGAACTACGCCGGCGTCAGACCGTGCGGCGCAGGGTCGTACCGGACTCTGACGATCGGCGCGATCCGCAATGGCAACACGTGGTACGGCGGCGACCTCTCATCCTTGAACCACTTATTCTGATCGGGGAACAGTGAACATGCAGATACGTGCCCTGCACCTAGTAGTAGCCGGCGTCGTGATCGGACTCGGGTTGTCTGGCGGCGTTGCAGTAGCCTGGCAAGCTCTACAGGCGGCGACGACTACGTGAACGAAGACGGCACCGTGGATATGAACAAGATCCCGGACACAATGACCATGGTGGACGCCGACGGCGACATCGTCGTCGACAAGAACGGCAATCCGGTCCTGCTGGATGCCCGCAGGCTGCTCGACCCCACGGCAGAGGATCCCTTCAAAGATCGCTACCCGCAGGGGAAGGCCCTGACCGAGATCGGGCCCGACGGGAAACAGAAGGTCGTGGGCCAAGAGGGAGTACCGATTCCGCGGGCCGACCTCATCGAGGAGTACGGCGTCACGGAGTTGAACTGTCCTGAGCACTTTGGTGGGAACTGCGAAGCAGTTCCCACCAAAGCATTCCGAGCGTCGTACTGATCTCACACAGGAGAGCGCGAGCGTATCGCTGCCCACGATCTCGGTCAATGGGGCTCTTCAGAATTAATATTAGCGTACCGTGATATTGAACTCCTGCAACCGTTAGCTGAGCTATCATCTCCACAGCGGGATGCTTTGGTCCTTCGCTACTGGCTAGACTTATCGTTGCGCGAGGTAGCAGAAATTATGAGGCTTCCTCTAGGTACAGTAAAATCGCATATTTCACGCGGACTTGCCCTACTGTTCAAGACTATCACATTCGGAGAGCGGTTATGAATCAGGAAGACGTCGAAGATGACGACAAAGGGAAAGCTGCCCGGCATCTACTGGGTGAGCTCTCATCTCGCCTAAGTCCGGGCCTTGCCCGATGGGAGGTTATCTCTAGGGAAGCGCCACGCGTCCCCAGCCCTCGCAGGCCGGTATTGATAGCTGCGGTTACCGTACTTGTTCTATTGGGAATTTTCCTGGCTGTTAGCTCGACTAGCAGCTCCAAGGGCCAACTAGCCGCGCCAGCAGTGCAGGCTCCTTCAGTTAAATCTGCAGAGGTGCAGGTATCTTCCGTAAAAGCTATGGAAACCGCCCCCACTAAGGTAGTTGTAAGTTTGCAAGAGAACATGCTGGACTATTC
>NZ_JBEPNO010000026.1:0-85625 GCF_040546275.1 Nakamurella sp. UYEF19
GGGCGCTTTGACGAACCCGCGTTGGGGCTCAACCCCGCGACACCACCAGATCTATCGCGCAGAGGGAAGGGCCAGCATCTCAAGAAAGATCGAGGTTAGGACTCGTAGCCTGGCCGGAATCTGCGCTGCATCATGTCGGTGGCCCGATCGTGGCGCTCCCACGCCTCGGACACTTCCGCCTCGGTGGCATCGGGCTTGCACGCGACCTGCAGAACGTTCGCGTTGGCGGCTTCCCATTCGGTTGAGGGGTCGGGTACCTGGTCCGGAAGATTCTCAGCAGTCATCTGCGACCAATACCCGACATTGTCAGACCACAAACGCCAGACCTCACCTATCCGGTTGACCTTGCTCGCACTCGTTCTGTTGATTCATTCGGTTCATCGTGCCGACGGACCGGGCTCGTTCGATCGTCCGTGGTTTTCGACTGTCCGGTGATCGACGCCGTCGGCAACTTATATCAGGGGGCTGACGACAGACCTGAGGAGCGGGCATCAGCTGAACCAGCGCCGGACACTCCGTCCGCAGAGTGTCCCCCGCTCCATGATGAGTCTGGTGGTCAGCGTCGGCTCCGATCACCGGGAGCGGCCAGCGCGTCAGTCCCGTCTGCATGACGTCCCGCTGCTGCCCGGGTGCACGTCGGGCTGAGATTGCGCAATGCCGCGACCGGGTACAGATTGGCCGCAGCATCTGATCGGCCCCCGACGGGGAGCCTGCAGAATGGCCGATACCGGTCGCTGCACGGACACAGCCAAGTAGGGAGCCCCACCACCCATGGATGAGCACGAAAAGGCCAGGGCCGAGCAGGACGTCATCGCCACCACCGAAAGTTACGGCGGGCCGGTCGACGAAAAGCAACTAGCCGAGGTCTACCTCGCTCCGTCGGCCGCAGGCGAGACGTGGACAGGCTCCGGTGATCAGACCGAGAGTGCGGCCAGTGACTCGCATGATGGCGCTGCGCCCGACGTGACAAGTGATCCTGCAAAGACTGACGCACCCGGCACCGATTGGACGGACGAGGGAGGAGCGACTCCCCAGGGGTCGGCTCAGCGCTGAACGACTTTCCGAAGTGTTCAGTGCCACGCTGCGTGGCTGAACTGCGCTGGCATCGCCTCCAACCTCACTCGCGCTGCCGCCGCGTACACCGGCACCGCGTTGGGCAAGGCCCGCACCGCCACCGTCCGCCCGTCTGATCAACATTTCCGCCCCGCATCGGCTCCCGACCGCAGATCGGCCCATCACCCTGCCCGCGCCGGGTGACACCAACCGAGATGAACAGCACGATTTCAAGATCAACTCGACCCGGCATGGTGGATCGAGGCTCAATGTGAGACCACGCCGATGAAGGAACATCGGTAGGGCGCCGCCCGCATCGGGTACCCCTGGCTTGCTGCAAGGATTCGTCCAGGGCGGGCAGGTTGAATTTCTACGGGTGCAGCACTGCGCCGGCGACGAGGCAGTCGAGGTGGGCGTCCAGCAGCGCCAGGCCGCCGTCCTCGAGCAGTTCACGCGGCAGGCTTGCGGTGGAGGTGAGCGTCGCGTAGCCGTGGACCACGGTGTACGCGGTCAGGGCCGCGACCCGCACCTGCACCACCGATGTGGTGTCTCCGATCGCGGTGGACCAGGCTTTGATCTGGCGTCGGAGCGTCGGGCTGACCTGCATGGTCGACGGGGGTGGCGGCGCAAGTTCCAGTGCGGCCAGCAGCGGCGCCATCAGCGCCCGGACCGCGCGGTCCTTGGCCGGCAGCACACCGGCACGGTCCTTCAGTCGGGCTGCGGTCCGGCTGTGCGCCAGTGCGAACTGGTCGGCGTGGGCGTTCGCCCACGTCACGTAACGGTGCGCTGCGGACCGGAAAGCCGCGACAGGATCCCCCTGCGCATCGCCCGGCGCGGACACATCCAGCGCCAGGGAGTCGAAGGTCGCGACGATGAGTCTGGCCAGCAGGTCATCGCGGGCCGGGAAGTAGTAGTGGACCCCGCTGGCGGCCATGCCCAGATCTGCGGCGAGCCCGCGCAGCGTCACGCTGTCCGGGCCCCGTTCGGCCAGGACGTGGACCGCCTGGTCGAGGATCTCCCGCTCGACCCGTTCTCGCCGGTGTTGGATCCTGGCGCCTGACGTGGGCATCCCGCTGGCGTAGACGTAGCTCAAACAGTTGAGCACTGCTCAAATTGGAGTTGGGGCATGGTGTGGTCGATCGAGGTTGAGAGAACGACGAGTGCGCCGCCGGAGCGGCTCTGGGCCTGGTACGAGGCGACCGACCGGGCACCGGAGTGGGATCCGCTCATCGGCCGGATCCGCCCCGACGGGCCGTTCGGGTTGGGCGCCACGGGGCGGAACAAGCCCCGGACGGGCCCGTCGGTGCGTTACGTCGTCACCGAGTACGAGCAGCTGGCCGGCTACATCGAGGTTTCCCGGGCGCCGGGTGCGTCCATGGCCTTCGGTCATCGCATCACCGACTGCGGCGGCGGTCGGTGGCGGGTTCGCCACGACGTCGTGTGCTCCGGCCCGCTGAGCGCGGTGTACCGGCTCGTGTTGTCCCGTTCCTATCGGACAGGTATGGCGAGCGCGCTGGACGGCCTCATCCGGCTCGCCGAGGCCAGTGGACCCCACGACCGGAGCTGACAAGGAGCCGGGACACATCGGTCGAGTCCGGCCGCGGCCGCCCAGAACGGCGCGCCGGGTCGCCGCGCGGGTCCGGCCAGCCCGCAAATTCAGGGTCTCGACTCGTCCCGCAACTGCCCGGTCGGTCGCATCGACCACCTGCGTTGCTCGGCTTTTGGCCTCCGTAAACCGGAGCGGCTATATCGGCAGATCGCCGCCAAAGACCGGCAGGTTCAGAAACGCTCTACACCTTGGATTGCGATGAGCCATTCGGTGTCGAGTCGGAACACAGTACGGCCGCTGGTGCAGCGGCCGGATGATGGCTGCGCCGGCTCAGCCGACCGTGCACATGTCCATGGCGACCAGCGCCAGGGTTCGCGCGGTGGTGAGTACTTCGTCGATGGGCACCATTTCGCGTGGTCCGTGTGCCAGGGCCGCGTCGCCTGGTCCGTAGTGGACCGTGGGGACTCCGCCGATGCCGTTCATCAGTCGGAGGTCGCTGCCGTAGGGCGCTCCCCATGTCTGCTGCCGGTGAGGGGAGACGGCTGAATGGGCGCGGCGCAGAGCGGTGATCACCGAGGTGTCGAGGTCGGTGCGGCCGGGGAGGAACTGCCCGCCCCACCACTGGATGTCGACGGGGTGGTCCCGCAACCAGGCATCACTGTCGCACGCCGCCCGGATGGCGGCGACAAATTCGTTGCGGGCGTGTTCGTCGGTTTCGTCAAGGGCGACGCCGTAGCGCCCTTCGGCGGTCAGCAGGTCCGGCACCGAGGAGGACCAGTCGCCGGAGTTCACTCGTCCGATCTCGATCGGATAGGCGATGTCCCACCGTGCCATGAGCGGGTCCGGGTTGCGGTTGCGGTCCGTTTCCAGGCTGCGTAGCGCCTGGAAGATGGGCAGGAATTTCTCGATCGCGCTGATGCCGGACGTGCGGCGGGAGGCGTGGGCGGCCTGGCCCTTGATGGTAAGACGGAAGGTCAGTGAGCCGGCGTTGGCCGGGACGACGTCCAGCGAGGTGGGTTCGGGAATGATGCAAGCGTCGGCGCGCCACCCACGGGCCAGGCTGGCGAAGGTGCCAAGGCCACCGTCCTCTTCCCCCTGGACGCTGGACAGCAGCAGGTCACCGCGTAGCGGCACCCGAAGGTCGGTGACGGCCCGGACCGCCCACAGTGCCGCGATGACACCACCTTTCATGTCGCAGGCGCCACGCCCGCGGACGGCATCGTGGGACACGGTGCCGGCAAACGGGCTCAGCCCGTCCCACGCACCCAGGTCACCGGGCGGGACGACATCGACGTGGACGTTGAGCATCAATGACGGTCCGTCGCCTTTGCCGTGAGCTACGCCGACGAGTCCCCAGGCCTCGGTGCGCTCTACCTCGACCCCCGGGAAGCCCGGCGTAGCGATTGTCTGCGCGAGAGGGATCTGCCAATGGTCGACATCCAGGCCGAGTCCGGTGAGCTGTGCCGCCATATCGCCCTGGATCGAGTTCTCGTCGTCGGAACCGGAGATGCTGGGAATTCTGATCAGTTCTCTGAGCGATCCGACGATCTGCCTAGCATGGTCATCGATGTATTGAAGAACCTGCGGGCGCCAGAGGTCCAGCGCATGGGTGGTGGGCGGCGTGGTCATGGTGGACGGTCCTTGTTCGACGTGAGCGGCTGAGAGTGGTTGCTGGACTTGGCTTTTGGTCATTCGGTCGATAGTGGGTAGTGGCAGGCCACCTTGCGGCCCAGTGGGCCGCGGCCGGTCAGTGCGGGCTCTTCGGTGCGGCAGCGGTCGGTGCTGATCGGGCAGCGGGGGTGGAATCGGCATCCGGACGGGGGGTTCACCGGGCTCGGCACGTCGCCGGTGAGCGCGGCCCGGGGGGCGCGGGGGCCGGGGGAGACGACCGGCACGGGAACCGCGGCCAGTAGTGCCCGTGTGTACGGATGCATGGGCCTTTCGACGAGATCTTCGGTCGGGCCGATCTCCACGATCTTGCCCAGGTACATCACGGCGATGCGATCCGAGATCTGCCGGACTACCGACAGGTCGTGCGCGATGAAGATGTACGTCAGGCCAAGCTTCTTCTGCAGGTCCATGAACAGATTGATCACCTGCGCCTGTATGGACACATCCAACGCGGATACCGGTTCGTCGGCGACGATGAGATCGGGCTGGGCGGCCAAGGCGCGGGCGATCCCGATCCGTTGCCGTTGTCCGCCGGAGAATTCGTGCGGAAACCTGTGCGCGTGCTCGGGTTGCAAACCGACCAGTTCGAGCAATTCCCGGACGCGTGCGGCAATCGCTGCTTTCGTCGGGTTGTCCGCGGTGCGCAGGGTCAGGTTGATGCTCGATTCGATGCGTTGTCGGGGGTTGAGGGAGGAATACGGGTCCTGGAAAACCATTTGCATACGTTGCCGCAGGGGCCGTAGGCGACGCTGGCCCAGCCGGGAGATGTCAGTTCCCGCCACTTCCACGGTGCCGGAGCTGAGCTCGGTGAGCCGGACGATGCACCGTCCCAAGGTGGACTTCCCGCAGCCTGATTCTCCCACCAGGCCAAGGGTTTCTCCGGTGAACACGTCGAGGCTCACGCCGTCGACGGCTCGTAGCACCGCGCGCCGACCTCGATCACCTTTCACCGGGAAGCTCTTCCGCACATCTTGCAACCGCACCAACACCGGTCGTTCCTGGTTCATCACAACAGATCGGTCCCTTCGGTCCCGGTGGCGTCGCCGACAGGGACTGCTCGGTGGTCGGCAACCGTCAGATCCAGGTGGCAGGCGACCTGGTGACCGGCGTCGCCGACCGTCCGCAGTTCGGGTTGGGTGGAGCACGCGTCGAACCGGTGGGGACAGCGCGCAGCGAAAACGCAACCAGGGGCTATGTTCCCGGCGCTGGCCGGTGTGCCGGCGATACTGGGGAGTCGGGCGGGCCGGGGCTGGTCGAGCCGAGGTATCGAGGCAAGTAGCCCCGCAGTGTAGGGGTGATGCGGGTCATTGAATATATCCGTTGTGGTGCCGTGTTCGACTACGTTCCCGCCGTACATGACCTGCACCCGGTCGGCGATCTCGGCGACTACCCCCATGTCGTGGGTGACCAGGACGACCGCCATGCCGGTGTCGGCCCGCAGGTCGAAGATCAGTTGCAGGATCTGCGATTGCACCGTGACGTCCAGCGCGGTGGTCGGCTCGTCGGCGATGAGGATCTTCGGGCGGCAGGAGAGCGCCAGCGCGATCATCACCCGTTGCCGAAGGCCACCGGACAGTTCGTGCGGATAGTTGTCGATGCGGCGACCCGGGTCTCCGATGCCGACCGCGGTCAGCAACCGCAGCGTCTCGGTGCGTGCCTGGCGGCGGGAGAGGTTGCGGTGCGCCCTGAGCTGCTCGGCGATCTGCCATCCCACCCGGTACACCGGGTTCAGGGCGGTCATCGGGTCCTGGAAGATCATGGCTATACCCGCGCCCCGCACCGCCCGCATCTGCCTGGCGGGTAGGTCGAGCAGTTCGCGGCCCTGGAATTTGATGCTGCCTTCGTAGGTGACGGCTTTCTCGTCCAGCAGCCGCATCACGCTGAGCATCGTGACGCTCTTGCCGGATCCGGATTCGCCGACGATGCAGAGCACTTCGTTGGCCTGGACTGTCAGGGCTACGCCCTGGACGACGGTGACGGTGCCACGTTCGGTGCGGATGTGCACCCGCAGGTCCTGGACGTCGAGCAACGATGGTGGCGTGGTGCTGGTGTTCATCAGGCCATCCGCACTCTGGGGTCGAGCCGGGCGTACAGGACGTCGACAACGGCGTTCATGATGACCACGAGGGCACCGCCATAAAGGACTGCGGCCATGATGACGGGCAGGTCCAGCCCGGCCAGGGACTGGAACGTCAGCTGGCCCACCCCGGGGAGGCCGAACACCACTTCGGCCAGTAGCGCGCCGCCGCCGACCAGCACCCCGAAGTCCAGTGCGAAGAGGCTGGCGAAGGGGCCCAACGACGTGCGGACCGTGTGCCGAAAGACCACCCGGACCTCCGAGATACCCTTGGAGCGAGCGGTTCTGACGTAGTCCTGGTGTCCGGCCTCGATGAGGGAGGACCGGAAGATCCGCGCGTACAAACCGATGTAGAGCGCGGCCAGGACGATCCACGGGATGATCATGTGTTTGAACCACAGCACCGGGTCCTGCGTGATCGGGGTGTAACCCAAGGGCGGGATCCAGGAGAAGACTGGCCAGGAGTGAAAGCGGTCCTGGGTGATGAGGTTCGCCACCTGGCCGAGCCAGAACACCGGAATGGAGATGGCGATCAGCGACCCGATCATGAGTAGCCGGTCGACGATCGAATTCCGCCATACCGCAGCGATCACACCGAGCAGAACACTGCCGCCCACCCACAGCACAGCGGCCCCCAGCACCAGTGACAGGGTCACCGGCGCGGCGGCGAACAATTCCGGGACCACTTTGACGCCGCGGTTGGTGTAGGACACCAGATCCCGTTTGATCAGCAGGTGATCCATCAACCGCCAGTACTGCACCGGCAGCGGCTTGTCCAGGCCGAACGTGGCCCGCACCGCAGCCAATGTCTCCGGTGTCGGATTCCGGCCGGCCATCTGCCGGGCCGGGTCGATGCCGGGAATGGCAAAGAAGATCAGGAACACCAGGACGCTCAAGGCGAACAGCACCCCGACGGTGGAGGCGACCCGGGAGAGCAGAAAGCGAATCATGACACTCTGGCTGGTGTTTGGCGACCCGGGCGCCGCCGGAATCGTCGTTCCCGGCGCGGCAGCAGACCCCGAGGATCGATGGCGTCCCGGACCCCGTCACCGACGATGTTGAGCAGCACGATGGTCAACACCAGCAGTACCCCGGGAGCGATTGACACCAACGGTCGCGTGTAGAGCTGACTCTGGCCGTCGGTGATCATGCTGCCCCAGCTGGCGTTGGGGGCCTGGACCCCGATCGACAGGTACGACAGCGAGCTCTCGGTGAGGATGTCGGTGGCGATCATCAGCGGGAGGAAGACGATGACGGTGGGAACGACGTTCGGCAGCAGCTCACCGAAGATGACTCTGGACCGCGAAATGCCCTGCCCGATGGCCGCTTCCACAAATTCGCGGCGGCGTAGGGCCAGGACTTCGCCTCGGACGGGTCGGGCCAGGTAGGGCACGTAGACCAACGAGATGATCAGCACGGGCAGCCACAGGCTGGCCGGGTCCACGGTGATCGGGCCGATTTTGAGCCCCTGCAGCAGTAGGACCGTCGACAGCGAGATGGCCAGCAGATACACCGGAAACGCCCACACCAGATCCAGGATGCGGGAGATCACCGCGTCCACCCAACCCCCGGCGAAGCCGGCGATCAGGGCCACGATGGTCGCGATGACGGCGGTGATCAACGCGGCGCCGATGCCGACGATCAGGGATGTCCGCCCGCCGTAGAGCAACCGCGCAGCCACATCCCGGCCCTGCGTGTCGGCGCCGAACAGATAGCGGCCGGTCCAGGTCGGCCCGATGGGCGTCGACCCCAGACCGGACGCGTTCGGCTCGATCACCGGGACCTGTTGACCGTCGATCGGCGTCGTGCCGGTCAGGTTCGACGTGAACGGCTCGGTGTGGGCGACATATCGGGCGTAGAACGGCGCCATGATGCACGCCAGCACCACCACCGCGAACAGGATGGACGCCGTCATGGCAGAACGGTTGCGCCGGAACCGGTGCCAGGCCAGCAACCACGGACTCCCGCCCTGCCCGACCCCCGCCGCGCCGTCACCTCCGGGCGGCACCGCGACCTCGCCCGCCGTGCCCGGCGCGTGGTCGCCCAGGCCACCGGGCACGATCCCGGAAACCGTCACTGCACCCAGGCCTGGTCGATCAGAAAATTGGCCGTGACCGCCGGGCTGAACTGGTAGTTCCCGACCCGGCTCGAAACGAAATCCAAACGGTTGGAGTTGAACAGCGTCACCTGCGGCGCCGCCGCGGTCGTCAGGTTGTCGATCCCGGCCCACAAAGCCTCGGCCGCCTTCGGGTCGGTGTTCTGGGTAGCGAGCGCCGCCACCGTCTTGGCCTGGATGGCCGGGTCGCAGAACTCGGAGAGGTTGGCGCTGGCCGTGCTCGCCTCATGAAACCCAGAACAACCCACCACTACGTTCAGGAAGTTGCTGGCCGCGGTGTAGTCCGGCGACCAGTAGGAGTAGCTCAGCTGCACCTTGTTGCGGGAGTCCTGGACGTAGGAGTACTCCACCGAAGCGGACAGCGTCTTCAGGCTCGCCTGATATCCGAGCTGATTCAACAAGGACACGAAGTACAGGTCGATGGCCTTCGTCGTCTCATCGGGTGTTCCGACCACGACGACCTTCTGACCCTTCGTACCGGATTTGTCCACCAGCGACTGCGCCATCGCGAGATCCGGTGCACTCCAGGATGTCCCCGGGTTCGCCGTGTAGGGGCAGTTCGGCTGGTAGCCGGGGAAGTTCGACGGCAGGATCTGGCAGCTGGCGGTGGCCAGCCGAGGGCCACCGAACAGCGCGATGATGGCCTTGCGGTCGGTGGCGAAATTCAGGGCCCGCCGGACATCGACATTGTCGAACGGGGCGACCTTGGTGTTCATCGACATGAAGTAGCTGTTGGGCGTCGGATTGATGTGGATCTGCGAGGCGAACTTGGTGGCGATCTCGTTGAGCCGGTCGGCCGGCGGCGGGTCGTAGACCCAGTCGGCCTGCCCGTTCTCGACCTGCGTGACGGCGTCCTCGTCGGCGATGCCGATCTTCATGCTGATCGCATCGGGGTAACCATCGGGTTGCGCTTCCTTGGACCACTCCTTGAACATCGGGTTGCGGACCAACTCCATCGACTGGTTGGGAGCGAACGATTTGATGACGTACGGCCCGGTCGCCGGGAGCGGGGTGGTGCCGGTGTCGACATTCGGTGTGCCGCTGGGCACGACATAGGCGAACGGAAGAGCCAATTTCTGCAGGAACGCCGAATCGGCGGCGCTCAGGTGAAAGGTGACCGTACCGGCGGCATCATCAGCGATCACACCCTTCGACAAATCACAGGTGGTCGGCTTCGTGATGCACGCCTCGGCGCCGACGATCCCCGAATACAAACCCACACCCGGTCCGGGGACCTTGAACTCCCGGGTCATCGTGTAGGCGAAGTCGCTGGCCTTCACGGTGGCGCCCGTGGAGTACTTGATTCCCGGCCGGACGGTGAAGGTATATGTCTTGCCGCCATTGGTGGGAACCGGCGTGGCCGTGGCCAGATCAGGGACCAGGTCGTTGCCGGCGGACCCACCGACCTGTCTCCAGCTCATCAGACCGTCCCCCGTCATACGGAGGATGAACCAGTTCGGGTCGTAGTCCACCGCCGTGTCGATCGAGGTTCCGGCGCTGAGCCAGATCATGTTGAAGGTGCCGCCCCGATGCTTGGCCAGGTCCGCAGCCGCTGGCGGCGCCGAGGACACCACCGAGGATCCGGCCGAGGCCGCCGTTCCCGAGCGTGCCGGCACCGCTGCCGTCGAACTGGAACCGGCGGTGGGGGAGCCGGAGTTGGCGGTGGTGGAACTGGTACCTGAGCAGCCGGTGGACAGCAATCCGGCGATGGTCAGTGTGCAGAGGGCGGTGACTGTGCGGCTGGATTTCATGTTCGACCTCGATTGACAGAGTGACGGGGGGTCACTGAGCGCGCCATTGCGTCCAGCCGTTCGGTGAGCTGCAGCTGGGTGTCATCCCACGCCTGCCGCAGGCTGGCGATCAGCCACGGCCCGTCGGGCCGGGCGCCGGGTTGGCCGGTCAGGGTGGCCAGTTCGGCCCAAAGGTTCACCACCGGCGTCAAATGGCTGGCGCTAGCCCAGGTTCTGGTGACCGCCGGTGGTTCGTGGCGTGCCAGATGCGTAGCAAACGCCTCCGGGCCGAGGTAGGGAAACAGTTCGTGATGGCCCACCCACTGCACCGCGCGGGCGGCAGCGGTCCGGTCCGCGGTTTCGTAGGCGGAGATCGCCGACGTGATGGCGGCGAGGTCGCGTTGGCTCTGCTGGTGGGGGTAGCACGCGGACGACGACGCATCCAACGCGAACTGACTGCTGCCGATTCGAGTGAAATCCCTGCGGCCCTTGGCATCCATGTGCTGCTCAGCGGCCGCCTGCAGGTCAGTGTGTTCGTGATGGTCGGCGATGGCGGCCAGTTGGCGGGCTCTGGCCGTGTGATCAAGGATGCCGTCGGGGTCAGCGTCGGCGGACAGAAGCAGTAGGGCGTAGAGCCTGGTCTGCGCGGCCAGGATCTCGAAGTCCAGCAGCTCGATGGTGTCGAACTGGGTGTGATAGTCGCTGCGCGCGAACGACTTCTCCCACGCGTAGCAGGCCACGCCGGGGACGCCTGCGATCAGGAACGGCCATTGTTCGGTGCCCGCCACCGGCGGTGCGACCCGCCAGCCGGTGGGCGCCCAACCCTGGGCCGCGGCGGCCCGGCCGACCCGGCGCGCCCACGGTGCCAGTTCAGCCGGCGCCTCGATCACCGACCGCAGACCGGCGTGCCCGCTGGCCTCGACGCAGAGGTGAAACGGCGACTCGATGGCCCACTGCGGGTGGGTGGTGTTGACCTGCCCCCAGGCGCCGATGCACCAGTCGAACAGACTGTCGATGATCCCGTATTCCTCGGCGGTGCGGCTGGAGAAGCAGATGGTGTGCCGAGGTTCTTGTCCGCCGGCCACCAGCGCCTTGGCCAGAGCCAGCATGACTGCGACGCCGCTGCTGTTGTCGAATGCGCCCTGGAACCACGCATCATGGTGAGCCCCGACGACGATCGGGCCGGGCAACGTCCCCGGGAGATATCCGACGACGTTGTGACCCTCCGCGCGGGCCGTCACCTCGGCGTTCAGGGTGATCGTCGCGTGGATCGAGCCGGCGGCCATCGCGTCGCGCAACGCGGCCGCATCCTCCTTGGTGATCAGCACCATCGGCGGCACGCCGGCGGGCCAGTGAGAGTCGAACCCGCCCAGAGCGTTCGTGGTCTGATACCACGGGCCTTTCGCCGGGCAGTTCAGGATGATGCCGGCCACCCCGCGGCGGCTGAGTTCCAGCACGACGGCGGACGGGTGGATCGCCGGGCGACGCCAATCCAGCAGGACGACGGACGCTCGGAGGTCACAGCGGTCGAGTACTCGGCGGCGGCCGTCTGCGATGTCCACGACAAGCCCGGAGATCCCGCCGTCGGGCGTGGGTGCCATACCGCCGAAGCTGACGGCCTCATAGGTCACCGTTTTCGGTTCGTTGCCAGGAAGATGGGCCTCGACCGAAGCGCTGAGGAACCGCCAGGCGTCGACTTCCACCGGCTCCCTCGCCACATCGACCAGCCCGATGGCACGCATCTCGGCGGACACGAATTCAGCGACGGCCAGATCCTCGGCAGTACCGGTATTGCGGAAACCGATGGGGGAGGAGCCGATGCCGGTGAGGGTCGTGATGACGCGGCGCAGATAGTCCTGGTCGATGTCCAAATCGCGGACCAGGTCCACAACGGACTGATCGACGGGTTCCGCTTTCATTGCATCACCCGGCCGTCGCCGAACAGCGACTCAACGTCCTGACGCTCCGGTGCGTGATCTGGCAGGGTGTCGGCCCAGATGCTCACACACTGTTCCTGCCCTACGGTCCGGAACGTGTGGGTCTGATTGCTGACGAACCAGATTCCGTCGCCGGGGCATAGCCGGTGGGTCTGCTCGCCGACGATCACGTCCATCGTTCCGCTGACCACCACGCCGGCCTCTTCTCCGGCGTGTGCGACCGGTTCGCGGACCAATCCTTCACCGGGTTCGAGGTAGAGGTAGAACAAGTCGAGCCGGCGGCGGGTACTGCGGGCGATCGCCTCGTATCGGGCCCGGTCCTGGATGACGACGGTCCGCTCGTTGGCCGGGGTGACGTCGACGTTTTCGGTTTCCTGCTTGGCGAAGAAGTCAAAAAGTGATGCGTTGAGAGCCCGGCCGAGGCTCCACAACGTCCCCAGCGACGGCTCGGCCTTGCCGGTCTCGAACTGGCTCAAGGCCGACACGGTGACCCCGACCTGAGCGCTGAGGGCGGCCAGCGTCAACTGCTCCCGCTGCCGGAGCTGCCGCAGCAACTTGCCCAGCGCCAGCCGCGTCGAGACATCCAAACTGGCCACGCGCCAACCCTTCTCTGTCCTATCGGGCCAACGGTCGCGCTCCGAGCAAAGATTCAGTGCTACTTGAATTGGTACAGTAACGCTAATATTCATAGTGTCAAGGGCTACTGGTCAGTGGGGGAGATTCGAGGGCCGTCTAGATCAGACTCCGACCACCCATGGACGGAGCGGACGCCGAGTCCACGAGCGGGCGCGGTGGCGGTCGCATAGTCCCAAAGGGTGCCTGGTACTACAGCCGTAGATCGGTCTCATGGTGCCTCTGACCTCCGTCGATAGTGGGACATTCGTGCGGTGAATTGATGTTTGCGGCGCCAGGTGGACCAGTGCAGCACGTTCTCTTCCGTAGCTTGTCTGCCAGCACGAGTGCGTCGAACAGACTTCAAAACTCATTGGGGGACAGCGGGATCAACCCCGCCGGAGCAGGGGAAAGTTCGTTCTGAGCGGCGGTCGTGACCGGCAGGAACGCCATCGCCAACATCGACAACGTGACCCACCGGTACCAGGACTTCCAGCGGCGCACCTGGTGTTCATCCAGTCCCGCTTGGCCTTTCGCGCACTGGAACGACTGTTCGACCTTCCATCGTCGCCCGGCGACCCTGACCAAGGCCCGCAATGTGACCGGCGTGGGGCTGTAGCAGCGGTGGAAGACATCTCCCCGGTGGTGTCGTTTGCGTCTCCACAACATCCACCGAACGTTGCTCGAACCCGGCGGCCAGGTGATCGGCGCGGACCGGCCCCAACTCGGTGGGAACGAAGTGGCTCCGCGGGACCGCCGGCACGTAGTCGACACCCCGTTCCTGCAGCGCCGCAGCAAATTTCGGGTCACCGCCGTAGACCTCATCGCCGGCGACGAACGAAGCCCGACATGCCCGAATCCAACGCCGCGATCACCATCTGCAACGCCAAGGTCGGCTTCGTGGCGAACGTCGTCACGGCCGGGACACCGGCCCCGCTCCCGCCGATCCGGGTCCTGAAGCCAGCTAACCGGCACATTCAGGGCCCGGTCGATCAACGCATGCGCCCCTCTCACGGCCCTTCTTGAGGTCACCGGTCTCGTCGACGACCAGGATCGCCTGCGGATCGTCGAAGACATCGTGCACATACGATCGCGGATCGTCCCGGACCTCATTGGAGTCCCATACCGCCCGAGACAGCAGGTGCTGCAACTTGTTCGGTGTGTCATCACCGCGCCGCTGCGCTATCGTCCAGCAGTTCGACCGGTCCAGCCCCGACAGCAAACCCAGCATCATCGCGGCCGCATGACAGGCCGGTTCGTACCGGGAAAACCGCGGCCGGATCCGATCCATGAGCGCGCCGAACTCATCCCACCAACGGTCGGGATCTATGCTGTGTTCCGCGGCTACCGCGGTGATCCTTGTTGCCTTCACCACCACCAATGATCACCCGCCGGCCGCTCTGACCTGGAACAACACGCCCACAAGCCCGAAGTAGAGCTGCAGAACCAGGGCCGTCTCAGGGCCGGTGCGAGCGCCCGCCGAGTGTTTGTTCCATTTGTCCCTCGACCTGACCGACCCGGAAAGCCGGATGTGGCGCAAGGTGGGGACGGCCGTGGTGCGCCACCGGTGGTGGGCCGCCATCGGCTCGACGGTAGTGCTGCTGCCGCTGGCCGCTCCGGTCCTGGGCCTGCGCCTGGGTCAACCAACCAACAGCTCGTTGGCCTCGACCGGCGGCACCGCCGCCGACGCCATCCACCGACTCGAAACGGCCGGTCTGAGCGATGGTCTCACCCAGCCGGTCGAGGTGCTCACCACTGACCCAGACGCGGCGGCAGCGGCAATCCGGCAAGTGCCGGGGGTGGCGGCCACCATCGCTCCGGCTCAGTGGGCAGCCAACGGCCAGCGCGTGGTCGAGGCGTGGCCGGACGTCGACTCGGCCGACCCCCGCGGCACCGGCAGCACGGCCGCCATCCGCGTGGCCGCCGAGCAGACCGGGGCGTGGGTCGGGGGCGTGCCGACCCAGGACGCCGACTTCATCCGCGCGGTGTACGGCAACGCCTGGTGGGTCGCCGCGATCATTGCCGCGGTCACGTTCGCGCTGTTGGGTTCGCGTTGCGGTCGGTGGTGCTGCCGTTGAAAGCGTTGCTGTTGAACGTGTTGTCGATCGCCGCCGCATATGGCATCACGATCGTGATCTGGCAGCACGGCCTGGCGACGGAGGTGCTTTTCGGGCAGAGCGCCGCCGGGGCGATCACCGTGTGGGTGCCGATCGCCGTGTTCGCGTTCCTGTTCGGCCTGTCCATGGACTACGAGGTGTTCCTGCTCGCCCGCATCCGTGAAGAACACGACTCCGGCGCCGACACGGACCAGGCCACCGTCCATGGGGTGGCCAGGACCGGCCGGCTGGTCAGCTCCGCTGCGCTCATCCTGTTCCTGGCCTTCGTCGCACTCTCGCGCGTTCCGTCCACCGACGTCAAGATCCTCGCCACTGCGTTGGCCCTGGGCATCATCATCGACGCCACCATCGTCCGCGGGATCCTGGCACCCGCGCTCGTCGCCGCCCTCGGCCCGGCCAACTGGTGGATACCCAGCCGGCGTCAGCGTCGGCCCGATTGTGAGTAGCCGAATATGACGACGGCGAGGATGAACGCGACGGCTGTGCTCAGCACGAAATCACCGAAATGGGACACGTCGAGGTGTGCTGATGGCTTTTTCGAGCCGCATTCTCAGAATTATGCTGAAAAAGCGATCAGGGGCGCACCGGAGTGTGAGGCAGCGGTTTTCGAGGACATACAGTTGGCTTTCGGTCAAATTCGTCGAACAGGGCGCATGGTGGAGGTACGGCGAAGTCCAGCTGCAGCTCGGGGCAGCTCAGGCCCCACTCGTTCAAACAAGAGCTGGTGGGGCCGCTCCACACGTCGAACCCTGCCCGCCGCCGCACCCGCCGGGCCAGCAAGGCCGCGTTCGGCACCTGAATGATCTGCGGCAGCACGATGGGGACCAGGACCAGCGGCAACATCTGGCGGGTGAGGACCGTGCCCGGCCCAAGTGGCCTGGTTGCCGAAGGACCGCATGGCTTCGACAACCGCCGGGAGATGCGATGATGCCGAGTCTGTCGGCTCTGATCGCCGGTTCGAATTCGGTGCTGACACGGAGTTTCGTCTGCAGCAAATTCGTGTCGCCCAGGCACCGCCTTTCACCCCAGCGTTGGGGGTGGCGCGCGGGCGCGGCCACCGTCATTCTGAAGGACGTGATGCAGGCCAGGAAAGCCGCAGTCCGGGTACACAAGAGGCCCGGAAAGGCATGGAAGACCTCGTGATACGCGTTCTCCTCGTCGACGATCACGCTTTCGTTCGCGAGGCTGTTTCCCTGTTGCTGCACCATACCGGCGGATTCGAGGTCGTCGGTCAAGCCGATGACGGAGCGGCCGCGCTGGCACTGGCCTGTTCGACCGAGCCGGACGTGGTGCTGATGGATATCCGGATGCCCGGCATCGGTGGCCTGCAGGCAACCCGGATCCTGATGGCGGACAGGCCAAGTCTTCGCGTGCTGATCCTGGCCGCTGCGGTCAGCGTCGCCGTGCTGGAAGATGCCCGGCGCGCCGGAGCAAGGGGGTACGTCCTCAAGGGCGGCGCGCCCGACGTGCTGGTGAGAGGCATCAGGGCGATTGCGGCAGGCGGGACGCTCTGGTGATCGGTGCTCAGAGGGCAGTGGAAAGACGCGGACGTTTCTCGCGATTGGTGTGACCGATCAATTACCCAGCGCAACCCCGGTGGACCAATTCCCCTCGCCGAATCCACCCCTCAGCTCGGCTGGAGCAAGGAGAGCGAAGTTGCGCGGGAGACTGTGCCTGCTGCCGGCGTGTCATACCCCTCGAATTGGGGGTTCTCGCTTTCCCGGCTTGTCACTAGCTTCGATCGTGTCCGTCTGAATGGAAGCTGTTCGTCCCGATGTGCCGTGGTGGCTCTGCGCAGGCTGCCCCAGTGGATCCGGCCGCCACCGTCCGGGATGACGCACGACATCGTCCGATCGTCGCTGACACTTGATCAAACACTTCGAGTGGCTCAGTCCCGCTTGTATTCCCCGGCCATCGTGAGCTATGGAGGATTCATCCCGTGCGTAAAATGAGGAGATTCATCGCAGGAGCCACCGCGTTCCTGCTCGTAGGAACCATGGCGAACCTGGCGTCGACTTCCGCTGCCGCCATTGTTCCGGTGGTGGGCCAGGGTTTCACGGTCACTGCCGGGGACCTGTCGTTCATCCTGAAGCAGATCAAGATCGCGGAGCGCCATTCCCGTGCCCTGCAGGGGACCCAGCCGGGGATACCGGCCAATCCGAATCCGTTGACCGATCCCGACTACTGCCAGGCACTGCTGGCCCCAGGGGCGGATCGGGTGCCCGATGTACTCACGTCCTACGGATTGCGGACGGTGGACGGCTCCTGCAACAATCTCAAGGCGGGTCTGGCCAATGCGAAAGTTGCTGCGGCGGACCAGGTTTTTCCGCGGCTGACCACGTCATTCTTCCGTGATGCAGAGCCGATCGACGCGAGCCTGCCGGTAGGCGCCCCGGGCCCGACCAGCTACAAGCAGAAGCAGGGCAGCGTGGTGGACTCCCAGCCGCGCGTGATCAGCAACCTGATCGTCGACCAGACATCGACCAACCCCGCGGCCGTCGCCGCGGCGGGTTTCCCCGTGCGCACCCAGAACGCCAAAGGCATCGTGCCGTGCGCGACCGTTCCGGGATCCGACCCGGTAGTGGACGTGGTGCCGGCCGCCCCCGCCGGCTGTGTGCCGGCTCATCAAACCCTTTTCATCCCGAACGTGACCACCGATGTGGGTCTGTCCCCGCCGTACAACTCGTTGTTCACCTTCTTCGGCCAGTTCTTCGACCACGGCGTCGACCAGACCGTGAAGAGCGGGTCGGCAGTCTTCGTGCCGCTGCGGGCGGATGATCCGCTCATCGCCGGTCCGGACCACATCCTGGGCAATGCCGACGACCTTCCGGTCTCGCAGCGCTTCATGGTGTTGACCAGGGCACAGAACCAACCGGGTCCGGATGGCATCCTGGGCACCCCCGATGACATCCAGAACGCCACCAACACCGACACCCCCTGGGTGGACAACAGCCAGACCTACGCCTCGCACGCCTCGCACCAGGTGTTCCTGCGGGAGTACGTGCTCAACAGCGCGAACCGACCTGTCTCGACCGGAAAACTTCTGGGCGGCCTGGCCGCCGGCCAGACGTACCTGAACTCACCGGACGGGCAGACCGGCATCGGCACCTGGGCGGCGGTCAAGTTGCAGACCGCCACCAAGCTCGGGCTGCAGCTCGTGGACGCCGATGTCACCAACATCCCGATGCTGGCCGTCGACCCCTACGGCAAATTCATCCCCGGCCCGCTGCGGGGGTTGCCGCAGTACGTCACCAAGGATCCGGCCGCGCCGACCGGAATCACTCTCGTCGAGGGTGATCTGGCGAACCCGGTGGCGGTGCCGGCCAACGCGGTGCACTTCGACACCCCGTTCCTAACCGACATCGCCCACAATGCGGACCCGTCTCCGCAGGACACCGACAACAACCCGGCCACCCCGCCGGTCGCGCCGGTGCCCGACGCGGACAACACGCCGTCGGCGGACTTCGCCAACCAGCCGGCCGGTACCTACGACAACGAGATGCTCGATGCGCATTTCATCTGCGGGGACGGTCGCTGCAACGAGAACATCGCGCTCAGCACGATCCACCAGGTCTTCCATTCCGAGCACGACCGGCTCGTCGACTACATCAAGAACGTGCTGACCACCGATTCGACGGCCGATGGGGTGGCAGCCCTGCCTGAATGGCAGCTCCCGACCGCCGAGAATCCGGACGGCTGGAACGGCGAGAGGCTTTTCCAGGCGGCCCGGTTCGTCAACGAGATGGAATACCAGCACGCGGTCTTCGAAGAGTTCGCCCGGAAGGTGCAGCCGGCGGTACGCCCGTTCCACGTGTACTCCCCGGACATCAACCCGGCCATCAAGGCCGAGTTCGCCCACGCGGTCTACCGCTTCGGGCACTCCATGCTCAACGACACCGTGGCCCGGACCAACGTGAATCCCGTCAGCGGTGCCGAGACCGACAATTCCCTTCCCCTGCTCGGTGCCTTCCTGAATCCGCCCTCGTTCTTCGACGGCGGCGCCGCGGGGACGTTGACCCCGGAGCAGGCGGCCGGCTCGATCGCGATGGGCTCCTCCAGCCAGGTCGGCAACGAGCTCGACGAATTCGTCACCGAGACACTGCGCAACAATCTGCTCGGTCTGCCGCTGGACCTCCCCACCCTCAACATGGCCCGCGCCCGGGAGGCGGGAGTACCGCCGCTGAACGACCTGCGCCGGCAGATCTTCGCCAGCACCAACGACGGACAGATGGCGCCCTACACGAGCTGGAGCGATTTCGGCCAGCACCTCAAGCACCCCGAGTCGCTGATCAACTTCGTGGCGGCCTACGGACTGCATCCGACGATCCGCGATTCCGGACCGGACGGCGTGCTCGGCACCGGCGACGACGTCACCACCATCGCCGGCAAGCGGGCTGCCGCACGGGCAATCGTCGATCCTCGGCCTGTCGATACGACCGTGACCCCGAACATCCCGGCGGACGTCCCGCCGGCCGATGCCGCCGACTTCATGTTCGGCACCGGTGCCTGGTCGAGCACATCCGCCGGAGTGACCACCACCGGCCTTGACGACGTCGATCTCTGGGTCGGCGGCCTCGCCGAGGTCACCAACCTGTTCGGCGGACTGCTGGGCAGCACCTTCAACTACGTGTTCCAGAACCAGCTGGAGAACCTGCAGGACGGTGACCGGCTGTACTACCTGGCCCGCACCCCGGGAATGAACCTCCGAACCCAACTCGAGGGCAACTCCTTCTCCGAATTGATCCAACGGAATACCGAGGGCACCAACTCCATGAAGGCCGACGCATTCGCCACGGCCGACTGCAGGTTCCAGCTCGCGCACCTCGATGGCACCCCGGCCGGCTTCACCGCCAACGGGGCCACCGTCGCCGACGATCCGACCACCACCGACTGCGATGAGTCGAAGTTGTTGCTGCGCAAGCCCGACGGCACCATCCAGTACCGCGCCATCAACTCGGTGAACCCCTCCGGCATCAATGGCCAATCTGTCTACAACGGGACCCCCGGTGTCGACCGGATCTATGGCGGCAACGACAACGACACCTTCTGGGGTGGCGTCGGCAACGACGTCATCGAAGGCAACGGCGGCGACGACGTCGTGCTCGGCGGTGAGGGCAACGACATCATCACCGACCTGAACGGCGCCGATGTTCTCAAGGGCGGCCCCGGAAACGACGCCATCGACGCCGGTCCCGGTAACGACATCGTGCTGGGCGGCGACGGCCAGGACGTCCTGAACGGCGGGGCGAACGACAACGAGACCTTCGCCGGGCCGGGCAACGACTTCATCATCGCCGGACAGGGCGCCGACGCAGTCTTCGGCGACGGCGGAGACGACTGGATCCAGGGCGGCACCGGGCAGGATCTGCTCCAGGGCGACCACGGTGCGCCGTTCTTCGACGATCCGGCCGAGACCAAGCCGGGCAACGACATCATGATCGGGCAACCGGGCGAGAACGACTACGACGCCGAAGGTGGCGACGACATCATGGCGCAGAACGCGGCCATCGACCGCAACGCCGGCTCCGGCGGCTTCGACTGGGCCATCCACCAGTACAACACCATCGCGGCCGACGACGACATGATGATCAACAACAACCTGGGCGGGCTACCCATCCAGGTCATCGTGAACCGCGACCGCTGGCAGGAGACCGAAGCCGACTCCGGCGGGAAGTTCAACGACGTCATCAAGGGCACCGACGGTGTACTGGCGGTTCCCCGCCTGATCACCGGCGGCGGATTCCAGGGATGCGACGCGCTCGACCAGGCCGGTGTGGCCCGCATCCAGGGTCTGGCCGACCTGCTGCCACCCGTCGCCGACTGGCCCGGCACGGCCGCTGACGTAGCAGCCCTCTCCGCATCCGGACGGTGCCCGCTGGTCGGGCCGGTCTGGGGCGAGGGCGACATCCTGCTCGGCGGCGGTGGTAGCGACACCTTCACCGGTCGCGCCGGCAACGAGATCATCGACGGCGACAAGCAACTCGAGGTCCACATCACCGTTGTCGACCGGTCGGACCCGACCCAGCCGCCGGTGGAGATCGGCCGCACCGACCTGATGGAGAACAAGGCCACCAGCGGCAACTTCGGCCCGGGAACCACCGGGATGACACTGCAGCAGGCGGTCTTCGCCGGGTTGGTCGACCCGGGCAACCTGGTCGCGGTGCGGGAGATCGTCACGCCGAGCACTCCGACGGCCGACTGTGGCACGGCGACACCGCTGAACTGCGACACCGCGGTGTTCCTCGGGCCGCAGGCGAGCTACACGATCACCGCAGGCGCCCTTCCCGGGCAGGTCATCGTGAACCAGACCGGTCCGGTCGTCGCACCCCAGAAGGTCAGCGACGGCATCGACACGCTGACGGGCATCGAACAGCTGACCTTCTCCGACGGGAGCATCACGCTGGCACTGCCGTCGGCTCCCACCGTGGCCGCGCTCGGCAGTGCGACCGCCAGCAGCGGATCGGCCACGGTCACCTTCACCCCGCCGGCGACTCCGGCGACCGGGTTGACGCTGTCCGGATTCACCGTCCAAGCCGTTCCGGTCGGTGGTGGGACGCCGATCGTCAGTCTGATCACCGACGGCACCGCCGTCAGCGGAACCGTGAACGGCCTGGCCAACGGCACCAGCTACCAGCTCCAGGTGGCCGCCACCAATGCCATCGGCAGCAGTTCGTTCTCGGGACTGTCCAACGTGGTGACGCCGACGGCGCCCCCGGTGCACACCGCACCAGGGGCACCGACGATCGGAACAGCCACCGCCGGTGACGCCTCCGTCCTGGTCACCTGGACCCCTCCAGCCAGCGATGGTGGAACTCCGATCACCGGCTTCTCCATCCAGCCGTTCATCGGCAGCGTCGCCACCGGCACCCCCACGGTCATCTCCGGCGTCTCCGCCACCAGCGGAACCGTCAGCGGGCTGACCAACGGCACGAGCTACTCGTTCCAGATCTCGGCCGTCAACTCCGTCGGCAGCGGCAGCGCCTCGGCCGCGTCGAACACCGTGACACCGGCCACCACTCCTGGCGCGCCGACGATCGGTACGGCCATCGGAGGCAATGCCTCGGCGACCGTCACCTGGACGGCGCCGGCCGGCAACGGTGGAGCGGCCGTCACCGGCTACACGGTGCAGGCGTTCATCGCAGGGCTCGCCGACGGTGCCCCCCAGCCGGCGGCGGCCGGAACCGGCAGTCTGGTGGTCACCGGGTTGACCAATGGTGTGGCCTACACGTTCCAGGTGACCGCCTCCAATTCGGTCGGAGCCGGGGCTCCTTCCGGAGCCTCCAACCCGGTCACGCCGGCGACCACCCCTGGCGCGCCGACCATCGGGACTGCCACCGGCGGCAATGCGTCGGCGACCGTCACCTGGACGGCACCTGGTAACACCGGTGGATCTCCGGTCACCGGGTACACGGTGCAGGTGCTCGATGCGGCCAACACCGTCATCGGGACGCGGACCGCCCTTGCGGGAGCCACCAGCCTCGTGGTGACCGGGTTGACCAACGGCACCACGGTCAGATTCCAGGTCGCCGCGGTCAACTCGGTCGGAACGGGCACCTTCTCGGTTCGTTCCAACAACGTGACACCGGTCGGTGTGACGGCACCGGCCGCACCGGCCACCCCGACTGCGACCCCCGGCAATGCCTCGGCCATCGTCACCTGGGTGGCCCCGGCCACCGGAGGATCGGCGATCATCCGGTACGAGGTGAAGGTGGTCACCAACGCCAACCCCACCGTCCAGGTGGGAGCTCTCCGCGCCGCGACGGCTGCATCCCGCAGCCTCACCGTGGTCGGCCTGACCAACGGCACCGCCTACCGGTTCCAGGTCAGGGCGGTCAACGCAGTCGGGTCGGGCGGCTTCTCCGCCCTGTCCGCTGCGGCCACGCCGGCCACGGTGCCCGGTGCTCCGGTCATCGGGGTCGCGACATCCGGCACGGCCGGCGGCGCCATCAACGCTGCGGCCCGTTGGACCCCACCGGCGACGGACGGTGGCTCGGTGATCACCGGCTACCGGGTCACGGCTCTGCGGCTCGGAGTTCTGGGGAACGTCCTGGCCACCACGGTCTCAGGACAGCAGCCGGCGACGGCACGCACCCTGACGATGACGCTGACCGCCGGTACCTACCGCTTCTCGGTACAGGCGATCAATGCGGTGGGCGGCAGTGCGCAGTCGGCCAGGTCCAACCTGGTCACCGCCCGGTAAGGAAAGACCTGGGGGTGGGGCGGCCCAATACCGCCCCACCCGCGGGTCCTGATCCCACATCGGCGAAGTGCCTTCGCATCTCGAACGAGCCGCTCATCGTTGGCCACCAGGAGGTCCACCGTGTCACTACAGCAGACGTCATCTCGCAGCGGTGGAACGCGCATGAGGGGCGTCCACCTGCGAGTGGGTTGCGCTTCGGTGGCGGTGGCCATCCTGGCGCTGGTGGCCGGTTGCCAGGGGTCGAGCCAGCAGCAGGGCGCGCTGTCCTTGCCGAGCAGTTCGGCGAGTGTCTCGGCGTCGGTAGCCGGCTCTTCGTCACCGGCAGCTTCCGGCCCGACGGGTCAGGCGGCAGTACCTCACGGCATTCCCGATTCGGCATTCGAGCACCTGAAGCCGTTCACCGGGCCCGCGGTCGCGAAATACGGCCAGGGGTCACTACAGGCGGCCTACAAGGAGATGGTCAATTTCGCATTCGCGTCGGGGTGGAACTCGAACCTGATCGCGCAGAACTCGGCCTACCTTTCCCGCGCCGATGCGGCATTTACCCTGTTGTACCTCACGCCGGCGTTCAAGAAGGAATTCCTGGCACAACTGGGGCTAGCCGTCCAGGGTGACAAGAGCGCGGGTCGCAGGATCGAGGAGGCCATGTTCTTCGGCGTCACCGGTTCCAACGGACTGAAGGCGGTCAGGTCCGGGAAAGTGGTGACCAACCGACGATTCAGCACCGGCTCGATCGGTCTGGATACCGCCCACGGCGAAAGACTCTCGGTGGCCTTCGCGGCCCGGGGCGACATCCAGATGGTGGATTCCGCCGGGCGGCACATGATGTTGCGGGGCAGTCGCGTGCTCCGATACTTCCTCGTGGCCAACACCGGCGCGGATCGGTCCTCGAGACCATTCCTCATCGATTCGTGGACCATCAAGATGACGGTGCCCCCCCCGACCGCCGTCTCCTGAATTCCTTCCATTCAATTCAGTCACCCAATCGAACCGGGCGGTAGAAGATGAAGCTTTCACGACGAGATGTACTCAAACTGAGCGGCCTGGCCGCGGTGGGCGGAGTCGGCCTGGCGATCCCATTGGGCCACGGTGTCAGCGGCTCCAGCGCCAGCCTCCTCCCGTCCAAGAGCATGCCCATTCCTTATCAGAACGTCTTCGGCCGACTGCAGGTCCTGCCGAAGTCGATGACCGCGGAACATCCGACGGGAACCGACCTGTCGCCCGCAGATGGCATGGGACCCATCGATTACTACGACATCGCGGCGCTACCCGGCTCGGCCCGTCTGGTCCCGGGTTTCCCGGCCACACCCCTGCTGGGCTACGAAGGGATGATTCCGGCCCGCCGCATCGATGTCGCCGTTGGCACCCGCATCGTGATGCGGATGCACAACAAACTGCACCTGACCGACATCGCCCTGAACTCGCCGCTGAATCTCTCGACCCATCTCGACGGATCGGCCTCACTGCCGCAGTACGACGGCTACGCCGCAGATCTCACCATGCCGGGGCAGGTGAAGACCTACCACTATCCGAACGTCCAGACAGCGCGGACCCTGTGGTATCACGACCACGGTGTCCACTGGACCGGCCAGAATGTCTATTCGGGTCTGGCTTCCCAGTATCACATGCACGATGCGATGGAACGGGCGCTGCTGCCCCAGGGTGAATTCGACGTCGGGTTGATCATCTCGGACATGATGTTCCAGGCGAACGCCTCGCTGTTGTTCGACGACCGCACGCATGCCGGCCTGTGGGGAGACGTCATCCTGGTCAACGGAAAACCGTGGCCGGTGATGAAGGTGAAGAAGCGCATCTACCGGTTCCGGTTCCTGGATGCCTCGATCTCGCGGTCCTACCGATTCACCACGTCGCCCCAGGCGCCCATGAGGGTGGTGGCGACCGACGGAGGTCTGATGCCCAGATCCCAGGAAGTCACCCAGTGGCGCCAGGGGACGGCGGAACGGTACGAGGTGCTGATCGACTTCTCCGGATTCAAGGCGGGTCAGCGGATCGAGCTGCAGAACCTGAGCAACCCTAATAACCGCGATTTCACCAACACGAACAAGGTGATGGCGTTCGATGTGGTGGACGACCAGTTCGACACCAACGACCCGGGTGCGCACACCATGCCGGACGTCCTGAACTACAGCAATGAGTGCATGGCCCTGCAGGAGACGCCCGGAATGAAGGTTCGTACCATCCGGGTGGAGCACGACGACACCACGAACGTCTGGAGTTTGAACGGGATGACCTGGGACGAGATCGTCGCCTCCGGCTACCGCAAGGTGATCGCCAATCCCGGTCTCGGGGATACCGAGATCTGGGAGATCCAGAACAATTCCGGCGGCTGGTTCCATCCGGTCCACATCCACCTGATCGATTTCAAGGTATTGAGTCGGAACGGGAAACCGCCATTCCCCTGGGAAATGGGTCCGAAGGACGTGATCTACACCGGTGAACTCGAGAAGGTGCGGCTGATCATGAAGTTCGGCAGCAAGGTACCGGGTGACCCGTTCAGCGTGCAGGTGGGCAAGTACATGGTCCACTGCCACAATCTGGTGCACGAGGACCACGACATGATGAGTCAGTTCAGCGTCGGGCTGCCGTCTGACAGCACCGGGACGATGGTGCAGGACGGGTATGTCGACAAGAACGATCCCGTTGCCGCTGATCCGGCGGTCGCCGACACGGGTCCGTGAGTCGTGCGGGCGATGGTGGCCGGGGCGGCGGTGATCCTGGTGGTCGCCGCCGCCGTGGTCGTCCGTACCCAGTGGCTGGACAGCGTCACCGTTTCCTCCGGCAGCATGGCGCCGACGGTGTGCACCGGGGACACCGTGTTGCTGCTCCGGCTGCACGGGGACGAAGCGGCGAAGGTTGATGACATCGTCACCTTCCCCAGCCCGCAGGACGGGGCGCAGGTCATCAAGCGCGTGGTCGCAGTCGCCGGCCAGAGCGTGGTGATCAAGGACGCCCAGCTGTTCGTCGACGGGCGCACGGTGAACGAGCCGTATGTCGACCACGCAAGCATCGTCGGGGTCTACACGGCCACGGTGATCGTGCCGAGCAGTTCGGTCTTCGTACTGGGCGACAACCGCGAGGTGTCCATCGATTCGAGAACCTACGGCCCGATTCCGACCTCGATCATCGACGGACGGATGCTCCGGGACCTGTGGCACGACTGCGGATGACCGACCCGGTGAGGGGCCGCAGCAGCCGCTGATGGCCACCTGGCCCTGACAAGATTCGAGGAGACCCCGCTCATGAGTCAGTCGACCAAGCCAACCGCGACCGACACCTCATGGTCTGGCCCGCCGCGCATTCGATGGGTTCCGAGCTCCCTCGCCGCTCTCGCCGGGGTGATGGTCGCCGGGATGCTTGCGATCTCCATCAGCAGGTGGTGGACCGATACCAGCTACCGTCCAGCCCTTTTCGGGCTTCCGGACACGGGTCAACTGACCTCGATCGGCCTTCCGCTCGCGCAGTTCGTCCACGAGCTCGCCGGCATTGCCGTCGTCGGCGCATTGTTCCTCAACTGCCTCTTGGGCTCGCCGCGGTCGCGCCCGGCAGGTGATCACCTGCTGGCGATGGCCACCCGATGGGCCTGGGTCTGGGCTGCGTCCACCTCGCTGTGGATCGTCTTCACCGTCTCCGATCTCACCGGGGCAGAGGTATTGACCCTGCCGGCCCACGGCGAGTCCGTCATGATCGTGTTCGGTAGCTCGCGGGTGCTGGCCGAGGTGCTGACGTTCTGGGTCGCGCTGGCGGTAGCGCTGTTCGGAGCCCGCCTCGCCCCCCGGCGTTGGAGTGTGATCAGTCTGCTCCCGGTCACCCTGGCGATGCTGCCGAGCGCGCTGACGGGGCATGCCAGCCATCACGCTTCACCGGTCGTAGCGTCACTGGCCCTCGGCGTTCACGTTGCGGCGTCTGCGATCTGGGTGGGTGGATTGCTGGTACTGACGGTCCATCTGCGGTTGTTTCCCGAGGACATCCGTCGGTCGGTGACCCGCTTCAGCCGGGCAGCTCTACTCTGCGTGACAGCGATCGGCTTCTCCGGCGTGCTGGAAGCGGCTGTCACGCTCGACAGCTGGACCGGCCTCTGGCACTCCCATCGTGGTCATCTGATCGTGGCCAAGGCCGCGGTATTGGCCGGTCTGGTCCTGATCGGCTACGTCCACCGCCGGAACACGATGGCACCGGCCTACATCGGCCGGTTGATACCGCTGCTGCGGCTGGCCACCGTGGAGCTGGCCCTGATGGGCGCCACCATCGGGATCGCCGTGGTGCTGTCGACCACTCCTTGACGGCTCTGCCGTCGCCTGTCCGGCGTTCATCCTGCTCGCCCAGTTGCGATGACGGAGCCGAACAGACGGTCGCCGTGCCACAACCACCCACGGCCGCGAACCTTCATTCTCGGATCGATCCGAGCCACTGGCGGCCCATCTCGCACCGTGATCAGTGCGCGGCGGCATTCCAGTTGCTCATGATGGCGTCGACAACCTCGGGTGCAGGTGGTGTGCCCGGTAGTACGTCGGCCATACCTGCGCGAAACCCGTCCAGGACCAGGGCCAGGACGCGGCGCCACAGCTCGTCGTCGATCCCTCGCGCGTTGGCCACGATGGGTGCCAGCATGGCCGGGACGAGGGCGAGGTCCTGCTCGGTGACGTCGGGTCGGAGTACTCCGGCTGCCTGAGCTCGCTGGACGATCTCGGCGACGACCGGTCCGACGCGTTCCCTGGCCTCGGTGGACAGCTTCATGCCCCGGGCCGCGCCGAGCGCGAGATCGCCCAGGCCGCGATTGCTGGCTTGCGCAGCGACGGCACCGTTCATGAAGGTGACCAGAGCCAGCCATGGATCGGTGATGTCGCGAGCTGCTTCGGCCGCATCGACGACCTCGTCGAGGCGGTCGATGAAGAGTGCGTCGACCAGGGCTTCCTTGTCCGGGAATCGTCGGTACACCGTGCCAACGGCGACCTCGGCCGCGCGGGCGATCTCGTTGTGCCCCACCCCGAGTCCGCGAACGGCGATCAACTCTCGCGCGGCAGCCAGGATGCGCGCCCGGTTGCTCTCGGCATCACGGCGAAGAGGGCGCGACTGTTCCATCCCGGCCCGTCCGCTGTCGCTCATCGACATCATCGTAGTCGTCGGCGCAGCCGGTGGAGCCCGAAGTGGATACCTCCATGCAAAGTGGATAAGCCGATCAACTTAGGCGTACGGTGAAGGGAGTGGCGCCCACCCGGAGCGCCCCCGAGGAAAGAAGGCCCCATGATCCAGACCGGTCACCCACGGTTCACCGCCCGAGCTGCCGTGGATGACGCCATGCCCAGCGGCAAGTTGGCCGTGGCCGGCGACCAGCTGTCCTTCGGCGGTATGACCGACACCGTCGAGCAGCTCAGCGGCCGGCGTGATGAGCGACGATGTCTGGGCAGTACCGAGGAACTGCGCAGCCGGCTCGAGCAGTCGAGGCACTGGAATCCGGATCCGGGACAGTGGGCGCAGCTGGCCTACCTGTTGCTGATGTTGACCGGTCGGACGGCCCGGTCCGACGTGCAGAACAAGCGCTATGCAGATCTGCGACTGGAGAACCTCGAAACGTATGCACAACGCATCTTGCCGACTGTTCTGACGCCCGAATACGTCAGCTGACATTTCACTCGAGCACGTGTCAGCAACAAGCCCGATCAGACCAAACCTGGAGATGATATGACGACGCAACATGATTTCGGCCTCGCGCCGGTAGTCCTGATCACCGGTGCCAACAAGGGACTGGGACGAGAAACAGCCAGGCGGCTGGTAGCGGAGAACCGCACGGTCTTTCTGACCGCTCGTCACGCCGAACGCGGTCGCGAAGCCGCCGACGACATCGGCGCCCGGTTCCTCCAGTTGGACGTCACCGACGACGAATCGGTCCACGCGGCGGTAGAAGAATGTCGCCGTTCACACAGGCAACTCGACGTCCTGGTGAACAATGCCGCGAACGTCGGCCATCTGCAGACGGATACCTCGGACGTGACAGCGGAGGACGTGAGGGCCGTCTACGAGACCAACGTGCTCGGTCTCGTCCGGGTCACCCAGGCATTCCTGCCACTACTTCGGGCGTCGTCCGCCCCGGCAATCGTCAATGTCAGCAGCGGCATGGGTTCCTTGACCCGAACCGCTGATCCGAGCGCACTGGAGTCGCGGTGGGTGTCACTGGCCTACGCCTCGTCCAAAACGGCGGTCAACATGCTCACTTTGCAGTACGCCAAAGCGCTCCCGGACGTCAGGATCAACGCGGTCGACCCGGGCCTCACCGCCACCGACGGAACCGGCAACATGGGCAAGGACGTGCGCGAGGGTGCCCAGGCCGCCGTGCGAATGGCGCTTCTTGGCGGCGCGGCGCCTACCGGAACCTTCTCGGACATCGACGGACTCATCCCGTGGTGACCACCCGACAGTCGCGCTGCATTCTCCCCGCCACCACGAGTCGTCTCCCCACAACCATTCGTGGGTTCCAGTTCATCTTTGATACGACCACCACGACGGGAGCCTCATGAATTCAGCATTCGAAGAACTTGCCGCTCAGCGATTCGTGTCGCTCACCACCTTCCGAAACTCCGGAGCACCGGTCCCGACGCCGGTCTGGATCGGCTGGGACGGCAAGGATCTGGTGGTGACGACGCCGAAGGCCAGCGGCAAGGTGAAGCGGCTGAGGAACAACCCTGATGTCGAAATGCGCCCATGCGGTCGAACCGGGCGTGTGGAGGCCGGCGCCCCGGTGACATCCGGCCGCGTTACCTTCCTGACCGACCCGAACAGCCGAGAACGGGCGATCCGGATCCTGCGCCGGAAATACCGTCTCGAGTACTACTTGGTGATGGGTATCGAGTTGCTCACCCGGCCACGCCACCGTGACCGCCTGATCCTCCGGATCAGTCCGACCGGGACTCCGTAGCCCCTTCATCTCGCGCTCGTCCATGCTCCGTTCCCACCACGGTTCTCCATTTCAGTTCTCTGCTCCTGCCCGCGGCCAGACTGGAGGCTCGAGCGGCACCGCAAGGCACGACCGCACGGCCGTCGATCGCAGCGGGTCTACCCCGCTACGGGGCCAGCCTGGACGACCTGGCCGCGATAGGTCTCGATGATGGCGTTGAACTCGTCGCGCTCCCGTTGCGGCACACCCAGGAACATCAGGGTGGCCGCGATCTCCATGGCCACCGCGTCGAAGCCGGCCGGGTCGATCGTGAGACCGTCGTGGGCGGCAATCATGTCGCGTCCGAGGTAGCACTTCGGGCCGCCGGCGGCCTCGATCGACCAGGCGGTGACGAGAAACTTGTAGCCGGGTCCGTTGGCGGCGTTCCCGTGGTGGGCGTGCACTCCGGCATTGGCGTTGACCAGGGCGTTGTCGAAGAGCCGGTCGACGAGTACGTCCACCGCCCCGGCAATGGCGTAGGCGCCACCGAGACGCTCGTACAACGAGGCTTCGGCGGGGACCTGTGCGGCTGCCTCGGCGATGTCGCCGATCTCGGTGTCGGGTTCGATGATCTGCGTCATTGCAGGTTCCTTTCGATCGAATTCTGCTCGCCCGCAGGGTGCGGAGAGCATCGGTTGTCGGAGGTGAGCCGGTCGGTCAGGACGCGGAGCCGGCGACGGAGGTCGGCGAGATCAGCAGGGGCCAAACCGGTGTCGCCGGCGACCTGAGCTTGAGCGCGAGCGGCAGCTGCTTGCAGTTCGCGGCCGCGACTGGTCGCGGTGATCATCACCTGGCGACGATCGGTGCCAGCGGCACGGTCCACGAGTCCGGCCGCCTCGAGGCGGGTCACCAGGGGCGTCACCGCATGCGAGTCGAGTTCCAGGCGACGGGCGATCTGCCCGACCGTGGCACGGCCGTCCTGCCACATGATGAGCATCAACAGGTATTGCGGGTAGGTCAGGCCGATCTCGTCGAGCAGGGGACGGTACCGACGCGTGATCGCGTGGGTGGCGGCATACAGCGCGAAGCAGAGCTGGTCGTCCAGGCGTGGAGCGTCATCTGTGGCACTCGCCGTCATCTCGCCTCCTCCGCGGGTGAGTGGCCTCACACGTCGGAAGCTAATTCATCATGCGTGACACATTTCGTCAAGAGGTGGTCGAAACGACCTGCCAACGGTCGACCGGAACCTTGCCGCCATCATCCTGGTGTTCGAGTCGGGAGGCGAGAATGCCGATCTACGAACAGAAGTGAGTGGTTCAGGGGCACGTGTCCGACTTGAGGCAAGATCTCGGATTGAACCTCTGAAAGCTATGCAAGTTAGTCTCTGGCATTATCTTGGAATGCCACCCGATGACCTCGCGAACGACGACGCCGTTGGGCAGTTCTCGGTGGGGACCGTGGCGGCTCGGCTGGGTGTCTCGGCGGCTACCGTGCGCAGTTGGGGGACCAGATACGGACTCGTGCCAGCGATCCGGAGCGCCGGCGGACACCGGCGATACTCGGAGTCCGACGTCTCGTCGCTCACGCACATGCAAGCACTGGTCAGCCACGGTGTCAGGCCGGCCGTCGCGGCAAGAGTGGTTCTCGCCGGCGGTCGGCCGGACGACGGCAGCGATCGGCCGGGTCATCAAGGGGGTGCGGACGACCAACTCGGAAGTCGGTCCGATGGCCGGGAGGAGATCCCTCGGAGGCCCGGCGGTCCGGGGGGCCGGGTACTCGCCGTTCCGAACGGCACCGCCGCCGCGCGCGGCCTGGCTCGGGCGGCGAGCAGGTTGGACGCTGCCGCCATCGCGCAGATCGTCGGACGGCTCCTGGACGAGACCGGAGCGCGTGCCACGTGGGATGACGTGCTGCGACCGGTGCTCGCAGCGGCCGGTGCGGCCTGGGCTCGAACCGGAACCGGTATCGACATCGAGCACGTGCTGAGCGAGGCCATCATCGAGGCACTGCGGCTGTACCGGGTGCGGCAGTGGGCGGCGGGTCCCCTTCCGCCGGTGCTGCTGGCGGGATCTGCCTCCGAGTTGCACGTGCTGCCGCTGCACGTCGTCGCCGCGGCACTTGCCGAGCGCGGTGTGCCGACCCTCCTTCTCGGCGCCCGGGTGCCGGGTGCGGCGCTGGCGTCGGCCGCGAGGCGGACGCGGGCCTCCGCGGTCTTCCTGTGGCGTCAGAGTGTGTCCGACGAGGCCGCGGAGTCGGACGACCTGACCCCCATGCGCCCATCGGTCCAGGTGGTCGTCGGTGGACCGGGGTGGGAGGACGTCGAACTCCCACCGTCGGTGCACCGCGCGCCGGATCTGGATTCGGCAGTCAACGCGCTGGAGGCTGCCGCTCAGGCTTGAAAGTTGGGCAAGTTGCAGAAACCCAGATCGGGGGTTACAACGGAGGGGACCCGGCCGGTCACTCCTCGTCCCGACAGTCCCTGTCATCAGAAGGGTTCTCCGCTATGTCCCTCGAAGCCGCGGTACATATCCAATCCTTGACCGCGAGCAATTTCTCGACGGTGTACAACCTGTTCTCCCTGGTCATCGCCAGCATGCTGTTCACCGCCCTGTTCCTGTTCGCCTCCCAACGCCGGGTCGCACCCCGCTACCGCACCGCGATCGTCATCTCGGCGATCGTCTGCGGGATCGCCGCCTATCACTACTTCCGGATCTTCAACAACTTCGAAGCTAGTTATCCTGCCGGCGCGACCATCGATGCGGCCCACCCACTCTCGAACATCGAGTTCAACGAGGCCTACCGATACGTCGACTGGCTGCTGACCGTCCCGCTGCTGTTGATCGAGACCGTGGCCGTCATGAGCCTGCCGCGAACCGAGTCGCGCTCGCTGCTGTACAAACTCGTCCCTGCGTCTGCGCTGATGATCGGCCTTGGCTACCCCGGCGAGATCGCCAACAGCACCGGAACCCGCCTGCTGTGGGGTGGGCTGTCGACGCTCGCATTCCTGTTCATCGTCTTCGTCATGTTCACCGAGCTGTCCCGGTCGGTGGTTCGCCAACCGGTGCAGGTGCAAGGACTGATCAAGCGGCTCCGAACGGCATTGGTCGCCCTGTGGTGCGTGTACCCGATCGCGTTCTTGTTCCCGGTGTTCGGCGGTTCGTTCTTCGGGGGCGAGGGCGGGTTCGTCCTGCGCCAGGCCGGATATTCCATCGCCGACATCCTGGCCAAGGCTGCTTTCGCCTTGGTCATCTTCAAGATCGCGACCATCCGTAGTGCGCTCGAGGACTCTGCCTTCGACCTCGACCATGAGGCGACCACGGCTGGATCGGCGAAGGTTCGCTCTGCCGCCTGATTCTCCACCGCGACGAGCACATGCAGGTCAGGGATGAACTCGGGCCTGCACTGCAGTGCGGGAGTCTTCACGGGTACTCTCCGGGCGCCCAGCCGGTGCCGCCCCGCACCGGCTGGACGCTCCGGACCCGGACCAGGATCTACCGCGCGGGCAACAGCCACCCGCGGTCAATAGTCGAAGGAGACTACGGGTGACCACCAGTCCGTTCCTGCTCGGTGCATTCGCCCCGGTGTTCCGAGAGACCACCGCCCTGACCTTTCCGGTCACCGGGCGCATCCCGCCGGACTTGAACGGTCTGTTCACCCAGATCGGGCCGAACCCGATCAGGCCACCCCGACACACCGACACCGACCGCTATCAATGGTTCGCCCAGGACGGCATGGTCAGTGGTGTGCGCCTGCAGGAGGGAACGGCCCAGTGGTTCCGCAACCGCTGGGTACGGTCCACCCGCGTGACCCGCGCCCTCGGCGAGAGCAGAACACCCGGGCGGCGCCACTTCCCGATCGGCACCGTCCACACCAACGTCGTCAGCCATGCCGGACTCCTGCTAGCGCTCGTCGAGACCGGATGCACAGCAGTCCAACTCACTCCCGAACTCGATACCGTCCGGTACACCGACGTGAACGGCACCCTGCCTCACGGCGCCAGCGCCCATCCCAAGTTCGACCCGGTCACCGGTGAACTGCATGCCGTCGTCTATTCCCCGCTCCGGACGTTCGCCGAGTACCGCGTCCTCGACCGTGCCGGGGCATTGCTCTCCAGTCGGCGGGTCGATCTCGGCGGCCGCCCGATGCTGCACGACATCGCCTTGACCAAAACACATGTCGTTCTCTTCGATCTTCCCGTTCGCTTCCAGATCGGGCCGGCCGTCATCGGCAGATTCCCCTACCAGTGGGACGAGCACTACCAGGCCAGGGTCGGAATCCTGCCTCGCCAGGGCGATGGCGGCGTCCGATGGTTCCCCATCGAACCGTGCTTCCTGTTTCACACCGTCGGCGCCACCGAAACAGCCACCCATCTGACGGTCAAGGGGATCCGCTACCGACGACTGTTCGACTCCGGGGCCGCAGACCCGCTCACCCAGGCCGGACAACTCTGGCAGTGGAACATCAACCTGGTCACCGGATCGGTCATCGAGGGACAACTCGACGACCTGCTGCAGGAACTACCACGCATCAATCCCGACCACATCACCTCCGGTGCGCGATACCACTACGCCATCACCGCCGGCTCCGATCACATCAGTTCGCACAGCCCGCAATCACTCCTCAAGTACGACCACCGGACAGGGCAGGGCCTGATTCGCCCGGAAGCTCCGCACACCGTTCCTACCGAAGCCGTTTACGTGCCGCGCCCCGGACCGCCGACTGGTTCGAGCGAGAGCCAGGATGACGGCTGGGTTCTGCACTTCTCCTACGACGAGCAGCGTCAGGCCAGCGACCTGGTGATCATCGATGCGCAGAACTTCACCGGCGAACCCGCTGCCGTCATCCACCTGCCGGTGAAAGTGCCCTTCGGATTTCACTCCAGTTGGATCGCAGACACCGATCTTCGATGAATTCATCCTCATACGATGTCCAGCACAAAGAACAGGTTGCGCTGCAGGCATCATCACGTACCCAGCCTAATTCCCGGCCAGTGTTCGCCATGAAGGCATGACAATTGACAAATCCGTGGATCGCCTGGTGGACGTCTCAACCGGGGGTTGGTTCCACGAATGTGGAATAGAGTTTACAAAAGGCCCATGATCCACATCACACCGTGAATATCAAGTAGTGTCAAAGCGCTCGTATCAGTCCCGGATTGATTGTGCTCTTCTGCCGTGAAGAAGCACGGTAATGCTCACTCGATCCGAATGGAGCCATCATGATTCGTCGCCCCTGCGCCGGAAGTGCACGAAACGCTGCCGGCCGACCCCGCAGAGGTCGATCGCTGATCACCCTCCTGGTCGCCTTCCTCGCCGTCGTCGCCGCGATGGTGGCTCCGGCCGCCTCGGCATCTGCCGACACTCCGCGAGTCGAGATCACCAACAGCTTCAGCGGTCTCAAGGCCGACGTGGTGGGGGCGTCGACTGACCCGATGCAGCCGGTCTTCCTCTGGCCGGACAACACCAGCGCCTCGCAGGAGTTCAACCTGCTGGACAGCGGCGGCGGCTGGTTCCGCATTCAGGCTCGGCACTCCGGGCAATGTCTGATGCTGGACTGGCGCTGGGGGAACTACGTCAACGGCACCGGAATAGTCCAGTACCCGGCCTGCGCCGCCGGCTACGCGCCCGCCGAGTGGTCCAAGCGGTATCTGTCCGGCACCACCTGCAACGACGACTACTGCACCACAGGCATCGATCAGATGGTGTTGGTCAACCGACGGACCGGCAAGTGCCTCGATGTCTCGAACAGTGCCGGTGGGCGGCCGCCGGCCCGGTCCTACCTCCAGCAGTGGGACTGTGTCAGCGACACCAAGGCATGGAACATCGGCAACCAGGCCTGGGACATCGGGTCGCCCGGATCGGTCCGCATCGACTGACCGCCATCTGCCGCATCTCGCGGCGCCGCACCACACCGCACTCATGCCGAACGAGGCGGGACCCACCGGTCCCGCCTCGTTCTGCGTCTCCGTGCCCGACCTCTCGCCGGTGTCCTTCATCCCTCTGTTCCTCGGCTGAGCCCGCCGATGTCGCCGAGGTCGGCCGTCACCGACTCCGGTGGGCGCCTGACGACGGGGCTGCACTGACGTGCACGTCGCTTCGCCGTCGACGACGGCGGGCGCTGAACGGGGTAGCCGAGGGACGTGGCACCGTCACACCTGTGCTCCCACCACTCTCGGCCAATCGCCGAACTGCCGGCACGGCCGACGAGGACGAGGCCGGCCGGTCGTTCTGGCCCCGAGCGCGGGTACGACGTCCACTCGATTTCGCGCGACTACTCGCAATCGTTGCTTTCCTGGTGGCGATCGTGGCGGTTGCTGGCGCGGACGTCGAGTTCCTGCGGACGTCGAAACATTGGATTCCCGCAGTCCGCTCCGGCTGGCCTCGGACACTGCTCTCGTTCGGCAACGTAGCGGCTTCGGTCGCGGTGTTCGGCAGTCTTGTCGCCGTCGTCGTCGACGCCTTTCGTCTCCGGCGCCTAGCCTTGACCAGCGCCGCGATAGCGTGCGTCACCGCCGCCGGCATGTCCTACGGCCTTGCGGCGCTGGTCGGCGGCGACGCGAGGTCCATTCTTCTCGGGATACCCGGCGTCTCGGATGGATTGTCGATCACGGTGGTCGTCGCGCTGATGGTGGGAGCTGACCTACATCGTCGGCGCTGGTTCGGGGCCGTTCGGCTGAGTACTGCTGCTGCCGTGGCCCTCGAGTTGGGCCTGGGCAGTTTGACGGTGTCCAGCGCGAGCTATGCAGTCGTGGTCGGTGGCGCGGCGGGCCTTGCCGCGCGGGTCGCCGTCGGTGTCGTCCCGGCGCGTCCGTCCGACGAGATCATCAGATCGGTGCTGGCGCGGGCCGGGTTCGAGGTGATCGACATGGTGCCTGTGCAACAGGCGGCCGGTCGAGTGCGCTACTCCGGGGTCGAGAGGGAGATCGGCGACGTGCGCATCACCGTCGTCGATCCCGACCGCGGGGGTGTTCCCCTCGTGCGGCGTCTCTGGCGTCTGGTGCGACTCCGGACAAGAGTGGTCGGTCGGCCGGCGCTCACCCTGCGCGGGCAGTTGGAACGCCAAGCGCTCGTCGGTGGGCTGGCGGCATCCTCCGGTGCTGCGGCCCCGGAAGTTCTTGCTCTCCTCTCGGCCGGACGGGCCCTGCTGCTGATCGAGAGGACCCTCGTCGGGATGCCGTATTCCGAGATCGACGTGCTCGGGAGTGACGGTGCGGTGCCAGCAGCGTTCGCAACGCTCCGACGGCTGCACCAGGCCGGTCTCGCCCACGGAGCCATTGCCGTGAGCGGGCTGGTTCTGCTCCCTGACGGCGCTGCCGGCTTCGCCGATCTGTCCGCAGCGCAGGCGGCCACCACAGAATTGCAGCGCGGTTTGGACATCGCCGCTCTGCTGGTCGTCATCGGGACCCTGGTCGGGGCACCTGCGTCGGTCGAGGCTCTGCGGGCGACCTACACCCTGAGCCCGGCCAACGAAGCCCGGCTGGCTGCTCTGCTCCAACCGGTGGTTCTGCCCGCGTCGCTACGCCGGACCGTCCGGCACAGTCCCATTCTCGGTGAACTTCGCGCCGCGATCGCCGGAACGGGCACCCCGTCGGTCATGGTCGGGGTGCCCCGTCTCGAACGGCTCAAACCACGGACGGTGGTCAGCGTCGTCGGTGCAACGCTCGCCGTCTATCTGCTGTCGACCCAGCTTTCCCAGGTCAGCATCGGCAGCGCCATCCGCAGCGCCGATCCGTTCTGGCTCGCCGTCGCTGTGCTGGGATCTGCGATCACCTATCTGGGGGCCGCCGTTGCGCTCACCGCTTTCGTCTCCACAAAACTCCGCCTCGGGCGCACGACGCTGGTCCAGGTCGCTGCCTCGTTCGTCGCGCTGGTGACGCCCCCGGCCGTGGGACACGTCGGTCTCAACATCCGCTACCTGCAGAAGTCAGGGCTGCCGACCGCAACTGCGGCAGCCGATGTCGCCGTCAAGGAAGTCGTGACCGTCGTGGTCACCATCCCGCTCCTGCTGATCTGCGGCTGGCTGAGCGGTGTGTCCGGTAGCAGGCTGGCGCTCCTGCCCAGCGGCACGGTGCTGGCCATCACCGGCGGCGCCCTCGCGGTGCTCGCCATCGTCGCTTTCGTCCAACCGACCCGTCGGCTCCTGCGCCGCCGGCTCGAACCCTTGATCCGTCGCACCCTGCCACAGTTGATCTCCACCCTGAGCGATCCGCGACGGCTCGGGACCGCAGTGCTGGGGGTGCTGCTGCTCAACAGTGGTTACGTCCTTGCCCTTGATGCATCACTGCGCGCGTTCTCCACCTCGCTCGCACTCCCCACCCTCGTCGTGGTCTACCTGGCCGCGTCGACCATCGGTTCGGCTGCACCGACGCCGGGCGGTCTCGGCGCAGTGGAGGCCGCACTCGTCGGTGGCTTGACCGCCACCGGAATCCCGGTTGCTCCGGCCATCACCGCAGTTCTCGCATTCCGTGCCGCGACCTTCTGGTTGCCTGCGCCATTTGGCTGGGCCGCATTCGTGTTGCTGCAGCGCAGGGATCGAATCTGAGATTCCTGGAGGGTCGTCGTGTACTGGACGAGCGGTTGCTCCCGATCCTTCGCCGCATGCCGAAGGCGAGCATGTCCGAGAGGTGGGGTCGGCCGAGCTCCAGTACGCCGACAACCGCCCTTCATCCCTTCGACTGGGCCCGGTATTCGGTCGGCGTCAGCTGATGCACAGCGCGGAACCGACGGGAGAAGTAGAAGGCGTCCGGGTAGCCGACCGACTGGGCGATGACCGCGACCGGATCGTCGGTGGTGTCGAGCATCTCACGTGCCGTGGCCATCCGGAGACGCGTTTGGTAGGTGACGATCCCGAGGCCCGTCTCGCGCCGGAAGACGTCGGCGAAGTGGGAGGCACTGAGGCCGGCGAGAGCTGCGAGTTCGGCGACCGACACCTGCTCGGTCAGGTTGTCGCGCAGGTATTGCTGGGCCTGCCCGACCGGAGACCCACGCCGCCGACCCCGTCGCCGATCTGCGGCCAACAAGGCCATCAGGTACCACGCCGCCCCGGAAGCCCCCAGTAGATTCGATTGGGTCTCATCGCGTTGCATGCGATGGATGATCGCCTCGACCAGGCCGACCGCTTGGAACAGGTCACCGACGTCGATCACGACGTGCTGCGTATCGACCGTGGCAGCGGCCAGTAGTTGAAGGACGTCGGCACCGGCCAGGTGGACCCACCAGATCGTCCAGGGATTGCGAGGATCGGCCTGGTATTCGTGCGGGGTGTCGGGAGGGATGATCAGCGCCTGCCCGGCCTCGACCAGATGCTCGCCGCCGCCGATCCGGCACGACCCGGCACCCTCGCTGCAGATCATGACGATCGCCTGGTGCGAACCGTCCGGTCTGATGTGACCGTGGTTGCGGGCGTGGGGGTAGTGCCCGCAATCGGTGACGAGAAGGCGTGCCGTGCCCGGCATGGACAGTGCTTTCCGTGCCATCGGACGGGGGAGCACGAGCAGACGCTGACCGGGGAAACCATCGCGGATCGGCATCGGAGTCACTATGCCATCACCGGCCTTATGATCATGAAATCGTCCAGGTTGTCCAGTGGATCGGGTATTCCCGGCTACCACTGCAGAGGCTACTTTCATCACATGCTCACCGAGGAGTTGCCGCAGGGAGGCGCCTCGCTACTCCGTGACCGGATCGGCCACGACCTGCCCGGCACGTTGACCGTCAGTCTGTGGGATTTCACCGGGTACACGAGAACGGGTCCCGGCGAGCCCTTCGCCGACCTGCACCTGGCCCAGGCGCACTCCGATCTCGATGTCCTGGTGGTGCGCCCGTCTCTCTGCGGGGTGCGGAGTGCTCGATGCGCTGGTGAGATCTTGACGATCGGTCCGAACCGTCCGGTCGACCACCAGTAGCCACCTGCTCCTCCGACCCCGATGGTCGGCGGGGCCGCACCGTGTCATGGAATTCCCACCGAGGAGTGTGAAGTGATGACCACCATCCATAACATCAGTCGCCGCAAGCTTTTTCAGGGTGCAGCGGCGATCGCCGGCGCATCCCTGCTGAGCGGATGCGTCAGCTCCGGCAGTGCCACGGGAGGTACTTCGGCGACTGCCTCGCTCACCCTGCAGTCGTCGCTCTCGGATCCGGATCCGAAGGCGGCGCTCGAGGCACTGGTCAAGAGCTATACCAAGACCCCGGTCACCCTGAACACGGTTGCCATCGAGAGCTTCCGCGCACAACTGCCCACCTACCTGAACTCCTCCGCACCACCGGACGCCCTCACCTGGTACGCGGGTTCGGTTGCCCGCGACTACGCAAGCAAGGGCTACCTCCTGGATCTCTCCGATCTGTGGGCCTCGAGCGGCAGCCTCGCCAAGTTCAGCCCCGCGTTGAAATCGTTGTCAACCGCAGCCGACGGCAAGCAGATCTTCGTGCCGACCAGCTACTACTGGTGGGGTGTTTTCTACCGCAAGTCCATGTTCAAGAAGTGGGGTGTGGAGGTCCCCACCACCTGGGACGAATTCCTGGCGGTGTGCAAGAAGATCTCCGGGCAGAATGTCGCGCCGTTGACCATGGGTACCGGCTCGACGGCCTGGGTGGCCTCCGGTTGGTTCGACTACCTGGACCTCCGGGTCAACGGTGCGGCATTCCATCGTGATCTGCTCGCCGGCAAGAAGCAGTTCGACAGCCCCGAGGTCAAGAATGTGATGGCCGAGTACAACAAGCTGTTGCCGTACGTCGATCCGAAGGGTCGCTCCTACTCCTGGCAGGACGCAGCCACACCGCTGATGCAGGGCAAGGCAGGCATGTATCTGATCGGCGCCTTCATCACGTCTGTCGCACCGGCGGACGTTCTCGACGACATCGACTTCTTCCGGGTCCCGATCATCGATGCAAAATTGCCGGTCGCCGAGGAGGCGCCGACCGACGGCTACTTCGCGAGTGCGAAAACCGCCAACCCGGCCGCCACCAAGGAATTCCTCTCCTATCTGGCTTCGGCCACCAGCCAGCAGACGTACATCCAGACCAGCAAATCTTCCAATCTCCCCACCTCGCCGGACGTGGATACCACCAAATTCACGCCACTGGTCCAGAAGGGTGTCGAGATGCTGAACAAGACCGACGAGATCACCCAGTTCTTCAATCGCGATTCCTCCGACGCACTGCAGACCACCGCCGACACGGCCCTGACCAAATTCCTGGACAAGCCGGCAGATGTGAACGCGATCCTCGGCGACTGGCAGAAAGCTGCGGCGAAGGTCTTCGCGTCGGCATGAGCATCACGAAGGTCGCCGCCCAGCCGAACACGGTCGGCGGGGCGCCGCCGAAGCGGCGTCGGATCACCCGGAAGATCCCGGTCCTGGTCTGGATCTTCCTAGCCGTCCCCGCCGCGATCGAGGCGGCCTGGGTGTTCTGGCCGGCGGTCAACAGCTTTGTGCTGTCGACCGAGAAGTGGAACGGCGCAGGCGCTCCGCTCTCGATCGGGTTCAAGAACTACTCTGATCTGTTCTCCGACGACATCTTTCGCCAGGCTCTTCGGAACAACGTCATCTGGGCCATCGGATTCGGGCTGTTCTCGGTGGCCGGCGGTCTCGGGCTCGCCGTCGCCCTCAACCGCACGCGCCGGGGCGTGGGGTTGTACCGCAGTGCCATCTATCTTCCGATGGTCTTCTCGCTGGCGGTCACAGGTCTGTTCTGGCGTCTGCTCTACCAACCGGACGGTGCGGTCAACACCACCCTGGACGGGCTGGGGCTCGGCAGCTGGGCCACCCAGTGGCTGGCCAACCCGGATACCGCGATCTACGCGGTGTTGGTTGCGGCCGTGTGGCGTCAGGTGGGCTACGTGATGGTGCTGTACCTGGCCGGTCTCAAGGGATGTGACCCCACCCTGGACGACGCCGGAGCCGTCGACGGTGCCAGTCCGTGGCAACGATTCTGGCGGATCACCATGCCCCAGTTGCGAGGGGTGAACATGGTCGTGTTCGCGGTGACCGTGATCGATTCGCTCCGGACCTTCGACATCGTCTGGACGATGACCGGGGGAGGGCCGTACCACTCGTCGGAACTGCTCAGCACCTACATGTTCCAGCAGGCGTTCACGTCGCTGAACCTCGGCTACGCGTCTGCGATCGCGGTGGTCATCTTCGTCATCGCGATCGGATTCATCCTCACCTACCTGGTCCGCACCTCCCGTCAGGAGGACTGACATGACTGCCTCGACGACCACCGACCGGGCCGTTCCCAGGACGCCGAAGAACCCGAAGTTCGCCGGCAACGGCCACGCCGGGAACAAGGGCGGCCGGCCGTGGTTGTTCCACGGTCTGATGATCCCGCTGACCCTGATCTGGGTCGCGCCGATGGTGTTCGTGGTACTCGTCGCCTTCCGCTCCTTCGACGACATCGCCGGTCGTGGGTTGTCGGCGCTGCCCAACACCTTCACCTTCGACGGGTTCCGAGAGGCCTTCGGCGCCGGCGCGATCGGGCAGGCCCTGCGCAACAGCGTGCTGGTCACCGTCCCGGCTGTGGTGCTGGCACTGACCCTCTCGTCGATGGCGGCCTTCGCGTTGAGCCGGTTCGCCATACCCGGCCGGCGCACGATCCTGCTGACGATGCTCGCCGGCAACCTGCTTCCCCCGCAGATCCTGTTGATCCCGGTAGCCAAGATCATGGATTCGGTGGGTCTGTACGACACCCGATTCGGGTTGGTGGTGATCCAGGTGGCCTTCGGGATGGGCTTCTACACCTTCGTCCTGCACGGGTTCATGCGATCCATCCCACGCGAGATCACCGAGGCCGCAGTGGTCGACGGTGCCGGTGCACTGACCATCTACCTCCGCATCATCCTGCCGCTGTGCCGACCTGCCCTGGCTGCGCTTGCCGCGCTGTCGACCACCTGGATCTTCAACGATCTCATCTGGTCCCTGAGCGTGCTGCGAAGTCAGACCAAGATGCCGATCACCGCGGCGCTGCTCAATCTGCAGGGCGGGTACGTCAGCCAGTGGAATGTGGTGGCGGCCGGATCGTTGCTGGCCGCGCTGCCGACTGCCGTTGTGTTCTTCACCTTCCAGAAGCACTTCGTGTCCGGGCTGCTGGTGGGGAGCGACAAGTGAATTGGTTGCTGCAATCGCGGGAATCCTCCGACGCCGAACATCTCGAACCGGGACCCGGCCCGGTACTGGACTTCTGGGGCGCCAGAGTCGAATCGGTCGAGCGGCCGTGGGCACCGCCCAGCCTTCCCCTTGCCTTCCTGACGTTGCCCGACCTCGCGCCGCTGGAGTCGTCGAACAGCGGCGACAGGCAGGGTCTGCCCAGCGATCTCGACTTCGAAGTTGCCTCCGGCATCATGGGTACCCGGTGGGCCGACCCGGTGGTTCGGGTGAAGATCGACAGCCTGGAAGTGACCGCGTTCGACGAGACGGGCGGGCTCCGCGGACGGACCGCACCGTGATCGACCCGCCGACCGGCGTGCCCTCCCGTTCGGAGGAGTTGTCCGGCACCGGAGCGGATCCGGTGACCATCACGCGGATGATGTCCGCCTGCTGGAACATCTGGGCCCCTTACGGGGCGATGGTGCAGCACCTGTGCGGCGGGTGGTCCGAGGAGTACTCGGTCACCGAAACCCGTGTGACACGCGGTGGCCGGGGTGCTCGGGCGCGGATTGAGGTTCGGCCTGTGGATCGAGCCGGGGGCGGTCGGCGCCGACAGTCGTCTCTTCGCCGAGCATCCCGACCGGGTCTACCGGGCGGGCGATCGACCGTTCACGTCCATCCGTCACCAGTACGTACTCGATCTGGGTCGGCCCGAGGTGGTCGCGCATCTCTTTGGGGTGTTGCGCAGACTGCCGGGCGCCCAACCGATCTCGTATCTCGAGTGGGACATGGACCGGCCGGTGACCGATGGCGGCCGTCCCGGATCGGGCGGCCGAACTGGTCGACCGTTACCTCGACATCCGGCCGGTCGTGTTGGGCGGGAGGGTGCACGTCCATGGATCGCCGGACAACCGTGGCTACGCCCTCGAATTCGCGCCCGCGGACCCAGCGGCCGAACCGATCGTGATGATGGTCTTGGACATCCTGCGGGAGCGCCTGGGTGGGGCGCCGATCGACCGCCTTCACCCCGGCATCCGCCTGCGATCTCTGTCGGCCGACCCCGACCGTTCCTATCGGATCCGCTCGACCGGCGATGTCTTCACCGGTCGGCGGCTGTCGGCCGCCGGACTGGACGTCGGCTGGGATCTGGCCACCGACTGCGACCTGATCAGTCTCGACCCGGTCACCAAGCAACTTTGACCTCCGTGATGCCTTGGCCTTCCGCCATCAGGTGCCACCCATACCCGGACGGACTGAAGAACCCATGCTCGCCAGTGAGTCCCGCATCGAACTTCCCGCGATACCGGCGGACCAGGCCGGGCTCGGCGTTGCGGCCTGGGCCGAGCCGGTGGTCATCGACACCTACGAACCCGATCCACCCGATCATTTCCCCGCCTACCTCGACACCCGGGTGTATCAGGGATCTTCCGGTCGGGTGTACCCGCTGCCGTTCCACGAGCGGATCAGTGCGACGAAGTTTCCGCGGCTGTGGTCGGCGATCCACCTCGAGAACAAGTGGCTCCGGGTCATGGTGCTGCCCGAGTTGGGTGGACGGATCCACGTCGGCTACGACAAGGTTCGGGGTGAGGACTTCTTCTACCGCAACAATGTCATCAAGCCGGCACTGGTCGGTCTGGCCGGGCCGTGGCTCTCCGGGGGCGTGGAGTTCAACTGGCCGCAACACCACCGGCCGGCCACCTATCTGCCGACGGACACGTCGATCGAGCGTGGAGCCGATGGCAGCGTCACCGTCTGGTGCTCTGATCACGAGCCGTTCAACCGGATGAAGGGCATGCACGGTATCCGACTGCATCCGGACCGGGCGGTCATCGAGGTGGTGGTCCGGCTCTACAACCGGACCGATGCCACCCAGACCTTTCTCTGGTGGGCGAACGTGGCGGCCAGGGTGCACGACGACTATCAGTCCTTCTTCCCGCCCGATGTCCACTACGTGGCAGATCATGCGAAGCGCGTCACTACCACCTTCCCGCGGGTGCGCGGCGAGTACTACGGCGTCGACTATGCGGCCCGGGTCGACGGCGAGCACCCGGACGCCGATCGTCTCGACTGGTACCGCAACATCCCGGTACCGACCTCGTACATGTGCGTCGGCAGCTCCGGTGACTTCTTCGGCGGATACGACCATCGCGCGAACCTCGGCTTCGTGCATTGGGCCGATCACCACATCTCGCCGGGCAAGAAGCAGTGGACGTGGGGCAATGCGCCGTTCGGCTGGGCCTGGGATGCCCAGCTGACCGACGGCGATGGGCCCTACGTGGAGCTGATGGCCGGCGTCTACACCGACAACCAACCGGACTTCTCGTTCCTGACGCCCGGCGAAACCAAGTCCTTCAGTCAGTACTGGTACCCCATCCACGACATCGGGCCGGCCGGTGCTGCCACCCTGCACGCCGCCGCATCCTTGACCACGAATGCCAAGGTTCCGGGGAAAACCTCGGTGCGGGTGGGTGTTTCGGTCACCAGCGACCGGCCAGGGACGGTCATCAGCCTGCTCGGTCCGGGCAGCAGGGTCCTGCACCAGCGGGCCTGTGATCTGGAACCTGGTGTTTCCGCATCGTTTTCCGTTGAGGTGGTGGGGGCGTTCTCGGCCGCTGAGCTCGCGGTCGTCGCAGAATGCGAAGGGCTGCAGTTGGTCCGGCTTGCGGCGCTGCCTGCCGACGAGAGGCCGGCGCCGGAGTCGGCGACCGAACCACCGGCTCCGGAGGCCATCGAGTCGATCGAGGAGCTGTTCCTCACCGGCCTGCATCTGGAGCAGTACCGTCACGCGACGAGGTCCCCGGAACGGTACTGGCGGGAAGCGCTGCGGCGGGACCCGTTGGACAGCAGGGTCAATGTGGCCTTGGCCGCCCGTCTGCACCGTCGTGGACGGTATCGGGAGGCGGAAGAACTACTGCAAAGGGCAATTTCGCGACTGACATCGCGCAATCCGAATCCGGCCGTCGGCGAGGCCCACTACCAACTCGGCCTGACCTTGATCCAGCTCGGGCGCACCGATCAGGCCTACGACATGCTCGCCAAGGCAGCCTGGAACGCTGCTTGGCGTGCCCCGGCTCACTACGCGCTGGCTCGTCTGGACTGCATCAGCGAGCAGTGGGCGGCGGCAGAGGAGCATCTGCTCCAGGCGTTGGGCGCCGAATCCGACCACCTGCAGGCGGCCGATCTGCTGGTCCTCGTCCTGCGGCGGCTCGGCCTGGAACAAGATGCGCGCAAACGGCTCTCGGCCACACGAGCCCTCGATCCCCTGGACAGCTGGGCGCTCGACCTGGCCGGCGAACGCCTTTCCTGCGATGCCCAGACCCTGCTCGACGTCGCGCTCGACTATGCCGGTGCCGGCTTCTGGGCCGAGGCGCTCGCGGTGCTCGACCGAGCCGACAGCAGAGCGGAGACCTCGCCCGTCGGAGCCGGGGCCGTGCGGCCGTTGATCGGCTATCACCGAGCACACATCCTGCGGATGGCTGGGCGTGCCAACGAGGCGCATGCTGCCGCTCTGGCCGCTTCTCGGGTGGCGTCGGCACTGTGTCTGCCTGGCCGATCAGCCGACGCCCTCGTACTGCGGGCCGCGATCGAAGCACAGCCCGGCGACGCCCGTGCTGCCGGGCTGCTCGGACACTGGTTGTACGCGCAGGATCGACACGCCGATGCCATCGACCAGTGGCAGCGGTCCGCCGACCTCGATCCGAGCGACCCGGTGATCTGGCGGAATCTGGGCCTGGCCGCCATCAACGTGCAGGGTGACCTGGACGCAGCGGGCGAGCACTATCGGCGCGCGCTCGTCCTTGCCTCCGATGATCCGCGGCTGTGGTTCGAGGCCGATCAACTAGCTGCGCTGCGCGGCAAGCCGGTCGACGAGCGGGTGGCAACCCTGGCGGTCAGACCGGAGATCGTCGCCAGACGTGACGATCTCAGCGCAGCCTTCGCGGAACTGTTGGTGCTGGCCTCTCGGCCGGACGAGGCACTGTCCCTGCTCGCAGGGCGGGTGTTCCAGCCCTGGGAGGGTGGCGAGGGTCGCGTGCTGGAGGTTTGGGAGGCCGCGAACGCCCGGCTGGGCAGGTCCGCCATGGGGGAGGGGCGTGCGGCTGACGCACTCGAGTGCTTCGAGGCGGCCCTGAATCCACCGATCGGCCTCGGTGAGGCCAGGCATCTCCTGGTCAACTCGGCGGACCTGTACCTCGCCCTTGGCGATGCGCAGGCGGCGGCCGGTTCGGGTTCTGCCAAGCAATCCTGGCTCCGAGCAGCCACTTTCGACGGTGACTTCCAGAACATGAGCAGCAATGCCTACAGCGAGATGACGTACTTCTCGGTGGTCGCCTGTCGGCGCCTCGGCCATGATGCGCAGGCTGCGGCGCTGCTGGAGGGGCTGGCCGGCCATATCGAACGGCTGCGCGAGAGCCCAGCGGTGGTCGACTACTTCGCCACTTCGCTACCCGCCATGCTGCTGTTCCACGAGGATCTGCAGGCCACCAGGGCGGCGACGGTGCTGTTCCTCTCCGCCCAGCTCCGCGTCCTGAGAGGGGACCGGGCAGGTGCGATGAGCCGACTCAACCAGGTCTTGTTCAGGAACCCAGCTCATCGGCTCGCCCTCGACCTGCAGCAGGAATTGGACGCGGGCCGGATGACGGATGACCTCGCGACGCCGGATGCATCCTGATGATCCGAGTGCGGGAGTGACCGAAGTGGGCCGGAGGTCGACTCAGGTGGGCGGGATGATCGCGGAGGTCGACGTCAGTGGACCCGATGCGGTGTTCTGGCTGTCCAACGAACGGTTGCGGCTCGGCGTGGTGCCGGCGCTCGGTGGCCGCCTGTTGTCCCTGCAGTGGAACCACCGAGAGTTGCTCTATCGCAACGAGGTACTGATCGACGACCGACTGCACCGCCTCGACGACTCTGCTCTCCCGGCGCTCGACCGCACCATGGCATCCTGGCGCAACTACGGTGGGGACAAGACCTGGCCGGCCCCGCAGGGTTGGTCGGGTGCGGCCGAATGGGCCGGCCCGCCGGACCCGGTCCTCGACTCGGGACCCTACGAACCGGTGTTGGCCATCGAGGACGAACGGCTTGCGCTCGTCATGACGAGTGCGCCCGATCCGCGGAGCGGACTGCAGGTCACCAGAACGATCGTGCTGGTCCCGGACTCGTTGGAATTCGAGCTGCACCAACAATTCACGGCCGTCCTACGCCCGGTGAGGTGGGCGGTCTGGAACGTCCTCCAACTGCGCGCTGACCCATCCGGCGACGTTCGGGATGGCTGGTACGCGGAGGTGGTGCATCGACCTGGTTCCGTCATCGAGTTGTTGTCCGGTAACGGATTTCCGTCCTATCGGATCACTGAACGGGTCGTCTTCGTGCCCTGTCAGGACGTCGTCGGCAAGCTGGGTGTGCCCGGCGCGACCGGTCGTCTGGCTACCTGGATTGACGGTGTTGCTGTCACGCAACGGTTTTGGCCCGCTCCGTGGGCCGACGACGGGGACTATCCCGACCGTGGGTCGAGGGCGGAGATCTGGCTGGAATGCCCGCTCGCCGAGCGGCTTGCGCATCTCGGTGGGCTCGATCCGCCCGCCCGGATCATCGAGAGCGAGGTGTTGGGCCCGATGGTCGCGCTCGCCCAGGGGGAGAGCACTTCCATGACCGTTGTCGTCGGAGTGACCAGCGATTTCGTCCCGGCAGGGTGGGCCATCAGTGCGCACCACCCTCCCAGCTCTCACCGCACGGGCCACCGCCGCCGGCTTCACCGATGAATACGTCATTGCCGGTGGACAAGTCGGTCATCGGTAGATACCACCGTGAGATCTCCTTACTCGCGGTGGGAACGTAGTGGAAGATCAACGAGCGACGGAACCGGTCGAGCGAAGTGTTGGGCAGTGACCCGTGGACCAGGCTTCCGTGGAAGAACAGGACGTCACCGGCATTCATCTCCGTCTGCACGGCTGTCATGCCCTCAGGTGGCCGGACCAGGCCCCTGGTGAAGGACTCGCTCGCGTCCGACTCTTCCGGGCACACGACCTCCATGCGGTGCGAACCGGGAACGACGGACAGCGCGCCGTTCCCGCCGTCGCAGTCGTCGATGGCAATCCATGCAGCCAGACATGTTTCTGGGTTGCTGCGCAGGAAGTAGTTGTCCTGGTGCATGGCCTGGCCGCGAGCGGTCGGTGGTTTGAAGTAGAACATCGACTGGGCACCATGTGCTGCTCCGATCAATCGCGTCACGATCTGGGTGATCCGAGCGTCGACCATTGTTTTCCGGGCCACCAGGCCGGCGCTCAGGTCGCGGCGGCGGTGCGGCTGCATGAAGCGCGGGTACTGCGAAAGGATGTCGTTCTGGGCCAGTTTGTCGTCGGCGGCCAGCGCAAGCCGGTCCGACTCGACCTGCTGCATGAAAGTGTCGCGGATTGTCTCGACGTCCACCAACGGTAGGAGTCCACGGGCGAGTTCTACTCCGTCACGTTCGAATTCAAGCTTGCTGTCACAGGAGGTGAGGTTGTTGGTCATCCCTCCACCCTGCCGTCGAGCCAAGCTTTTGACCATGGACGATTGAGGCCGACAAATGGATGATGCTGCCGAATCATTCGCCGTCTCCGGCGCTCTGCAGTAGCTCGACGACCTACTGACCTCGACCGCCTGGGGGCGAGCCGCACCCCGGCGGGGCTGGGGCCGACGTTAGGCTTCCGTTCAATGCCCTGTCAGGGGCGGATCCGGCCGAATCGGGAGGCGGTGATCGGCGCATGAAACGTGTCACCATCTCGGACATCGCGGCCAGGGCCGGTGTGTCCAAGGGCGCCGTCTCCTACGCCCTCAACGGACTGCCCGGTGTCTCGGCCGAAACCCGTCGACGGGTGGAATCGATTGCGCGTGAGCTGAACTGGACCCCGAGCCAGACCGCCCGCAAACTATCGGGTGCACGCAGCAACGCCCTGGGTTTGGTGCTGGCGCGGCCGGCCAAACTGCTCGGCGCCGAGCCCTTCTACATGGAATTCATCGCCGGGATGGAAGAAGTTTTCTCCAGCCGTTCGATGTCCCTGATGCTGCAGATGTCGGCGAGCCGGGAACGTGAGAGCGACATCCACCGCGCCTGGTGGCGGGATCGGCAGGTGGACGGCGTGGTTCTGGTCGATATCGTCCACGACGACCAGCGCATCGAGGTGCTGAGAACCCTCGACGTGCCCACCGTGGTGATCGGGTCGCCAACGGTGGCCGGCGGCTTCACCTGCGTGTGGACCGACGACCACGCCTCGATGGACAGCGCTCTTCGATACCTCTACACCCTCGGCCACCGCCGGATCGCGCGGGTGACCGGACCGACCTACCTCACGCACATCAGCAAGCGCACCGAAGCCATGCGCTCCATCAGCCTCGATCTTGGCATTCCGGTCGAGTCGGAGTTGCTCGTACCCACCGACTTCAGCGGAGAAGGCGGAGCCAGGGCCACCCGCCAGCTGCTCACGTCATCGGCGCCACCGACCGCGATCATCTACGACAACGACGTGATGGCAGTCGCGGGGTTGTCGGTCACCACCGAACTTGGTCTCAACGTTCCCCGAGACCTGTCCTTGTTGGCGTGGGACGACTCGTCACTGTGCAAGATTACGCATCCGACTCTGTCGGCGATGAGCCGCGACATCCAAGCCCTGGGCAGCCATACGGCGCGCCGCATGCTCGATCTCCTCGACGGGGCCGAGCCCGCAGCTTTTCGAGACAGCCAAGCCGAGATCCAGCCGCGGGGAAGCACCGCCCCACCAGCAGGCACACCGCCGACCTGACACCGGTAGACCTGGACGAGGGCTAGTCCGGACCGGAGGTGTCAGACTTCGACGTGCGATCCGATGAGGACGACCTGATCGCGGGGCAGGCAGAATTGTTCCGCTGCGTCGGACGTGATGTGCGAGGTGGCGATGAACAGTCGTTGGCGCCACTGGGCCATCTCTTCAGAGTCTCCCCTGCGTAGTTCGATCTTGGACAGGAAGTACGTCGCCCCGGCAAGGTCGATCGGTCCTTCGGTCTGCTCGTAGCTCAGCGAATGCAGGACCGCAGGCACGTCCGTCGTCTCGGTGTACCCGAAGCGAATCGCCACGTGCGTGATCCCGTCGTCAATGGTGCCGAGTGGGTCGACCTGGACGCGGTCCTCGTCCCGGACGCGGGGAATGGTGTCGACGTCGATCGAGACCACCACGACGTGGTCGTGTCGGACGTGGTTGTGCTCGACGTTGGCGCGTAGTGCCAGCGGCGTGTTCTCGATGCCGCGGTTGAGGAAGATGGCCGTACCCGGCACGACGGTGGCGTGGGACGGATCGGCGTTGAGGTCGTCCACGAAGTTCCGTAGCGGCCCCTCCATGGCCGTCCGGCGGGTGGTGACGAGCTGCCGACCGCGCTGCCAGGTCGTCATGACCAAGAATGCAACGGCCGCGATCACCAGGGGTAACCAGGCGCCGTGGACGATCTTGGTGAGGTTGGCCGCGAGGAACAACAGGTCCACGACGAGCAACGGAACTGCCACGAGTGCCAGCAGCCACCCCGGTGTCCGCCAGCGGCGACGGGCGACGTAGAAGAACAACAGGGTGGTAATCGTGATCGTGCCGGTGACCGCCATGCCGAAGGCGAAGGCCAACGCGATCGAACTGCGGAATGCGAAGACGAGGGTGATGACCGAGACCAGCAGCAGCCAGTTGATCCATGGCACGTAGATCTGCCCGTAGGTCGAGCGTGAGGTGTGCAGGATCCGGAGCCGCGGTAGGTAACCGAGCTGGGCGGCCTGGGCCGCGACCGAGAAGGCGCCGGTGATGACGGCTTGCGAGGCGATCACGGTGGCCGCGCAGGCCGGCAACACCATCGGCGTTCGGCCCCACTCGGGCGTGAGGAGGAAGAAGGGCGCGCTGGCGTTCGCAGGATCCCTCAGGATCAGCGCACCCTGTCCCAGATAGCTCAACGCGCAGGCGGGGAACACCAGGAAGATCCACGCTATCGAGATGGGGCGCCTGCCGAAGTGGCCCATGTCCGCGTAGAGGGCCTCAGCCCCGGTCACCGCCAGCACGATGGCGGCCAGCGCAAAGAAGGCCAGACCGAAATGACCGGCCAGGAAGCCGATGGCATAGGTCGGGGACAGTGCCTTGAGGATCTCCGGCTCGCCCGCGATGTCCCCCACTCCGCAAGCACCGATCGCGACGAACCAGGCGATCATGACCGGCCCGAACAGGCGCCCCAGTGCGGCGGTGCCGAAGCGTTGCCCGGCGAACAGACAGATGATGATCACCACCGTGATCGGGATTATCCAGTCGTCCATCGAGGGGTTGACCACTTTGAATCCCTCGACCGCGGAGAGCACCGAGATGGCCGGGGACGATCAGCACGACCGACCAGAACACCAACGAAACCACGCCGAGCACGTTCTCGTTCGTCACCGGCACAGGCTGCGGGTCGGTCGGGCTGAACACCGTCTGCAGGGTGTAGATCGGGCTCGTTCCGATGTCCCCGAAAACCACCCCGAGGGCACCGACGACGACGGCGAGGCGCAGGACGCCGGCGGGGCGAGTCAGTTCGGTGGTCACGCTCCGCACCCAAACCCGACACCGCTGATCCAAGTACGGGTTGTGGAGGCGTTGAGCTGGTCGGGGTCGAGCCACCATCACTACCCCGCCGGGTGTTCGAACGTTGGTTGGGCCAGGCAGATGCAGCGCGAAGGGCTGGCCTACTGGAGCGACTTCTGGCTTCGAGGGTCAACCGGGCATCGAGCGCCTCTTGAGCGGACCGTCCGGACGCTGACATGGTCGCTCGAGTCGACGAGCAAAGGTCGCCCATTCATCTGATCTGGGATTCAGGACGTCGATCGTCCGCAATGCGTCGTAGCGTCTCGCGCATGGATGACACCGCGATGCCCCCGGCCCACCAAGACACCTTGCCGCAGACTCCCTGGGAGCCGCCGCTGTCCGGATCGGAGGTCGAACACCTGCTCGGCTCGCTGACCCGGCTGCGCACGACCTTCCGTTGGAAGGCCGACGGACTCGACCTGGACGGCCTCTCCGTCACCGTCGGGGCGTCCGATCTGACCCTGGGGAATCTGCTCAAACACCTGGCGTGCGTCGAGGACGAGAAGTTCGGGATGGCGCTGTCCGGCGCCGATTACGGACCACCGTGGTCCGGGATGGCCGAGTGGGGCGGTTCGTCGAAGGAATACGGCTTCTCCACCGCCGGGTTGACGGCCGACGATCTCTACCGCCTCTGGGACGATGCCGTCCAGCGGTCCGACGAGCGTTTGCATGCGGCACTGTCGGACGCCGACCTGGCCCAGCGCGTGACGATGGGTGCTGACGCCGGCTTCGTCGTCAGCCTGCGTCGACTGCTCTACGACCTGCTGGAGGAGTACGGGCGTCACACCGGTCACGCGGACCTGTTGCGGGAGGCCGTCGACGGCCGGGTGGGAGAGGACCCATCCGCGGGTTGGGTCAGTGCGTCGGGTATCTCTCCCGTCGGTGTGCAGCACACCTGACGCATCGGTCGGGGGCTCGGCTCTCGCACCCCGTCCCGATTCGACGTCGGCTGGATGGCTCGCGGGTCTGCGACTCCTCGGAGGGCTCACACAGGGAGCTTCTCGCGCGCCTTCTCCAGCAGCGTGCGCGGCAGCGAGATCGGCCGGAAGGCCTTGGCGGCTGCCGTGAGCGACGCCACCGAGTCGGTGTCGAGGTCGAGATCAGCTGCGGCGACGTTGAACTCGAGTTGTTCGACGCTGGACGCGCCGGGGATGACGACGACCCCGGGCAGGCTCAGCAACCAGGCCAGCGCCACCTGAGCAGGTTTGGCATCGTGTGCGGCCGCGATGGTGCGCAGCAGATCCAGGAGTGGTTTCGCCCGCCGGAGATTCTCCGTGCCGAACAAGGGGTTCATCGCGCGGATGCCGCCGGGCCGTAGTTCGGCCGAGTACCTGCCGCCGAGCAGTCCCTGGGCGAGTGGGCTGTAGGCCATGATCATCCGGTTCTCCTGCTGGGCGAACGGCACCAGATCCTCCAGCGGCCCGGGATGGGCGAGGGAGAACTGGACCTGATTGCTCACCACCGGACGACCCAGTGCGGCATCGGCCTTGCGCCACCGCGCCAACGAGTAGTTGGAGACGCCGACCGCGCCGATGCGGTCGGCGTCCAGCAGGCCCCTCATGCCGGGCATGATCACCGAGTCCGGCACCAACGGGTTGGCCTGATGAATCTGGTACAGCGGGATCCGATCCAGTTTCAGGCGGTCGGCACTCCCCTTCTCGCGGCTGCGGACCACCGACGGGAACGGTGCGATCGGGAAGATCTTGCTGGCGACGATCACCCTGTCACGCTCCGCGCCCAGCGCCTCACCCAAAATGCGCTCGCTCTTGCCGGTTCCGTAGATCTCCGCCGTGTCGAAGAGGTTCACCCCCAGCTCTCGTGCCCGCCGGACGATGTCAGCGGCGGCGCCGGAGGCGTACCCGTCGCCGTAACCCCATTCCCGTGATCCGAACTGCCACGTACCCAGTCCGACCCGACCGACCTGACCCAGCCCCGCCACTTCCAGAAACTTCATACCTACAGTGTGCCCACGACTGCGCTGGTGCAGTCTCATCCGCTCGGGAGGCTTCGGTGGCCCTTCGTCGCGCTCCACTTCCTGCCTCCTGGCAGGCTGCCGCCGGCGCAGGCAAGGTGGAGGAGTACCCAAGTATCGATCTTCACTCGAGGGAGGGGCGCGCGATCATGGTGTTGGAGTCGAAGCGGACTGGTGCCGATGGGTACGACGATCTCCCGGTTCCGGGGAAATTGCCCAAGGGCGAACGCGCCGCGGTCATTCAGTACCTGGAAACCGACGAGGCGGTGTGGCTCCGGCAACCGGTGCAGGCCATCGGCGAGATCGACGGAAGGGTGCTGCTCCGGGACGCGGTCGTGGTCCTGGTGACGGATCGGAAGCTGGTGGCCGCACGCACGTCCGGAGGTTTCCGCCCGCACTGGGAGGTGTTCACGTTGCCGTACGGACATCTCGAGCCCGGTGTCCTGGTGGAGGACACGCGCGGCACCGATGTCGCCATACCGACCTCGGGGCGGCGCTCCTACCGCGTGGAGCTCGCCGACGCCGAGTCCGCGTCCCGCCTGGCTGGATCGCTCGGCGTTGCACTACGCGCCTACCGCCGTGACCGAATGGGCCTGCAGGACCTGTAGGGGCCGTCCGATCGGAGGCCCGGCGGTGGTGACGTCGAACGTCCCAGGGTGCCCTGGGCTTCTCGAGGCAATGTCGCTGGCGATCCGACATACATCCGTGAGCTGAAGACCGATGGGGATCAGGTTTCCTCGCCCAGCAACGGCCGGATCTCGACCTTCCGGTTGCAGGCCTTCGACCCTTCGGCGGCGAGTTCGCGCGCCGCGGCGAAGTCGGCGGCGTCGATGATCCAGATGCCGGCAAGGTATTCCTTCGATTCCACGAAGGGTCCGTCGGTGAAAAGGGCCTTCCCACCGCGGTTGTCGATGACGGTGGCGGTATCGGGCGCACCGAGGCCGGCGGCGAAGACCCAATGACCATCGGCGACCAGCCGGTCGTTGAAGACGTCGATGGCATCCATCTCGGCCTGGGTGGCGGTGCCGGTCCGGCTGTCGACGCGGGTCACGTCATCGATGACGGAAAATAGGAACTGCATGGCGGATCATCTCCAATCGATCGGGGCACCCCTCGTGGGTGCCCGCTCCTCCCCACTACGAACGCCGTTGCCCGCATTCGACATCGCTCCCCGGACTTGTCGGGCGAATCACGTGAGCTGCGGTGTCGACTGCAGTCCGTGGTCGATGAGAGCGATCATCCAGGCGAAGCTCTCGTCGACGTCGGTGTCGATCCGGAACCCGTGGGCGACTTCGAGGGTCGCGAATCCGTGCAACGTGCTCCGCAGCATTCGTAGCGCGTGGATCTCCTGGCTCGGGTCGAGCTGGTATCCGCGCAGCACCGCCGAGAGCGAGGCGAGCAGCCGGTCGCCGGCCGGGATGAGCGGGTCGTCAGGCCCGGTCGGTCGGGCGCCGTTACCCGCCGCGTACCGGCCGGGGTGCTCCTTGACGAACCTCCGCATGGCTCGGGCGGCGGCGGTGAGTGCGTCGGTGCGGGCACGCCCCTGGGTGGCGTCACGGAGGGCATCGCCCAGCTCGGTCATGGCCAGGATGGCGATTCGGTGGAGGAGATCTGCCTGGCTCTCGACATGCTTGTAGAGCGAAGGCGTTTTCACGCCCAGCCGCTGCGCGAGCAGGCCCATGCTGAGTTGATCGAGACCGACCTCGTCGGCCAGCTTCGCTCCGGCCTCGGTGACCGAGGCCGCGGCCAGTCCGGCCCTAGGCACGGGCCGCGGTCCTCGCGAGAAAGGGCAGCGCCAGCGCCATGACGTCGTCGGGCATCTGGGTGTGCGGGTAGTGACCGGCACCCTCGATGACGGCCAGTTCCCCGAGACCTTCGGGCAGGTCGGCCAGGATGCGCCTCCCCTCGGCATGCGGGTCAGCCCAGTCGGGATCGGCGCTGCCCTCGATGATCAGGACGGGGCAGCGGACGTTTGCCAGTTGCGCGCCCGCGTCGCCGGGGTTGGCCTTGCACATGGCCTGCAGTGCCTTCATCCGGCCGGGTTCGCTGAGTTTGGCGTCGATGCGCGCCAGTTCGATGTCCCAGTCGGCGGGCTTGACCGGCATCGCCAGGTCCAGGTACTTCTTCCAGCTCGGCAGGCTCCCCAGGACGAGAGTCATTGCCAGGCGGCTGTATCCGGCCCGGAACCGCTTCACGCGAAGAAGCCCGCTGAAGTCGAACGCCTGCTTGCGGGTGAAGGGCGCCAGTTCGATGAGGCCGGTGATCAACTCGGGAGCGGTGGCGGCAGCAATGGTCGCGGCGCCGCCGCTGATCGACTGACCGATGACGACGGCCGGACCGCCGAGACGCCGCACGACGGCGACGAGGTCTCCGGCGATGTCGGTGCGGCTGTACCCGTTCCAGCCGAGGCTGGAGTCGCCGCAACCGCGGATGTCGACATTTGCGACGCGGTATCCCGCGGCGGCCAGGCCCGGCGCGAGGAAGCGGTACGAGTGCCGGCTGTCGCCGATGCCGTGGGCGAGCACGACGAGGGGACCGTCGCCGGTCACATCGTATGCGAGGGTGTTGCCGTCGATGGTCAGGTGCTCGGTCATGAAGTCCTCCGGGTGGGCTAATTGCGTTAGGTCAAAGCTAGCACAATTAGCCAGCCAGGCCGCATCGACTCGACCCGCCGCCTGGTCGTGCCGTCGCGATCTCGGCTCGCGACCGTAGGTGGGTGAGAAGGATCGGTTTGGTCGTCTCCGATGGTGGGCATGGAAAGAACGACCGCCGCCCGCTCAACGGCCACCGCGGACAACAGGAGGTCGTCGATGACCAGCGCGCCAATCGTTTCCGGCCGCGAGGTGGACCCGCAAGTCCTCGAGTCCTATCGATCTGCCCTTGATTCGGTGGGGCATGTGCGGGAGTGGAAGCTCGACGGATTCGACCGGACCGGCGTACCGGTCGCCGCTACCGTCTGGTCCGGGAAAGACGACGGGCCGAGAGAGGCCCACGGGGTCGGCTACGGTTCGACCTGGTCTACCGCGTCGGTGGGTGCACTGGGCGAAGTGGCAGAACGGGTCGTGACGGCGAAGGCGCTACGAACCCTTCCGCTGACCACGACTTCCTACGAAAAGATGGTTGCTGCCAAGGGTGTCGGTGGGGTAGCCGATCCGTTGACCCTCACTCTGCCGGCTGGATCGAACTATCGGCCCGATCAGGCCGTCACCTGGGTACCGGCCACCCGGTGGCGCACCGGAGAAGCGGTCTGGGTGCCGGTGGAGTTCATCGCCAATGATCCCGCTGGCCTGCCAAGGTCGTCTCCCACCCCGTTGATCACGCCGATCACCAACGGGCTGGGAGCGGGAGACACCGTGGAGCGGGCGGTTGGTCATGCCCTTCTCGAACTGGTGCAACGGGACGGGGATACCGTTTCCTTCAGGGCGATGGATCAGGGAATGGTCATCGATCTCAATTCGCTGAATGATGCCGCGGCCGTGGATATCGTCGACCGATTGCGCAAGGTCGGCATCGATCCTGTCGTGAAGCTCGCGTCGACAGAGTTCGCGTGCGTGGTCTATGCCATGGGTCGTGACTCGAGCGAACATCCACCGCCGCTGGCTCTCACCGCCATCGGGGAGGCCTCCCACCCGGATGGTCAGACGGCGATTGCCTCGGCGTTGTTGGAATTCGCATCCTCTCGGGCCCGGCGGGCATTCGCCTTCGGCCCGATGGACGACGTCAGAAGGCTGCTCCCGGACTACTACCGGATGGAGATGACCTTTCCCGTAGGATCGCAGGAATTACGTGCCCTCGAGGAGATGCGGCAATGGGCCACCATGACGACATCGCAGCAACGACAACTCGCCGAGACCATGCTTGGCCATGAAGTCCGCCGACTGAACGTTTCGGCCCTGCCGAGCCATTCTCCCATGGATCCCGGAACGCTCCTTGAAACCATGCTCGAGCGTCTACGTGCGTTCGACGTGTTGACCGTCGTCGGCCGGGTCGGTGAGATTTTCGCGGCAAAGGTGATCGTCCCCGGTCTGGAGGTGGAGACGATGTCCTATCTGCGCATCGGGCAACGGGTACTGGAACGTCTGCTGGACCGTGGGAGCCCGCTCGTCGGAAGAGGATCTCCGGCTCGCGCCGGCCAGCTGGAGGTGCGCCTCACCGATTCGGCCACCGCTGAACTCGGGGGCCCGGCCTGGCTCGATCGCAGTCTGGTCGAGGCGGCCGTGGGGGAGTTGTACCCGCTCTACCGCGAACCGCGTCGGCACGCAGTGGGCCGGATCGGCTGATCGCCCTGGAGCTACAAGCGCCGCACCATCACCGATCTCGCAATCCGTCGTTGTTTCTGCTGGCGCGTGCCCCGGCGCTGCTTGGTCAACGGTCTTCGTGGACCAGGCGGTAGATGACGTAGATCGATACCCAGAGGATCAGCAGACCCATGACGACGTCGAGGGCTAAGTAGACGAGTTCCACCATCTCCCCAGCCTAGGTCGACGGAGTCGGCACGGTGGCGACGGAGCTATGCAACCGCACGTCGCTCAGCAGGTGAAGAGCGGCCGTCCTCGTCACGGGGTCGGCATACCGCCGTTGACATTCAACGTTTCGCCGATCACGTAGCTGGATTCCTGCGATGCGAGGAAAACATAGGCCGGGGCGAGCTCAGCGGGCTGACCGGCCCGGCCCAGCGGGGTTTGCTGGCCGAACTCCTTCAGTGCTTCGGGTGGTTGGCCGCCGGCAGTCTGCAGGGGCGTCCAGATGGGCCCGGGCGCGACGACGTTGACGCGGATTCCCTGGGGGGCCAGCTGTTGGGCAAGAGCCTTGGACATGGTGTTGATGGTGGCCTTGGTGCTGGCGTAGTCGACAAGGATGGGCGACGGCGAGTAGGCCTGGATCGAACTGGTGTTGATGATGCTGGCCCCCGCCGGCAGATGGGGCAGCGCCTCCTGGATGATCCAGAACAGCGAGTCGACGTTGGTGCGGAAGGTCTTCCGGAAGCTGTCGCTCGTGACATCGGCCAGGTCCTCGACGAACTGCTGGCGTCCGGCGACATTGGCGATGACGTCGAGCCCACCCAATTCTCTGACGGTCGTCGCAATCAGACTGCGCGCGAACGCCTCGTCAGCGATGTCCCCCGGGACCAGCACCGCCTTCTGCCCGGCGTCCTCGACCAGCGCAGCGACCTCATCAGCATCGACCTGCTCCTCTGGAAGGTAGCTCAGGACCACATCGGCTCCCTCCCGGGCAAACGCGATGGCCACGGCCCGGCCGATGCCCGAGTCTGCCCCGGTCACCAGGGCTTTGCGGCCGGACAGCCGCCCTGATCCTCGGTAGGACTTCTCGCCGTGGTCGGCCTTGGGGCCAGGTCGGCGTCAAGTCCAGGCCCGTCCTGCTGCTGCTCGGGAAAGTCATCAGAGGTGTACTGGTTGACCGGGTTTCTCATCGTGTACTGATCGCTCATGCGCTGCTCCTGCTCGAAATGGCGTTGTCCTACAACCCATTCCCGGCAGTTCGCTGTTGTACACACATTTCTTGACCGGCCCTGGTCAGCTCCTGGCCGCCGGGCCTCGTAGTCAGCCTCGGCGGTGGGGGCGGACAGACCGGGCGAGGTCCGTCTGCCAGGCAATCTGTGGCAACGTGGATCGAACGCCTGGCCGATGACCACCACCGACAACCCAGCAGGGGGAAGTTCATGAGCAGCGGTAACACGAACACCGAGACCAAGGGTGAGGATTCTTCAACCGTCACGACAGGGATGGCCATTGCCGCTTCCTGGGCCTGGCGGTTCCTGGCCGTGGTTGCCGCAGTGGGCGTCTTGCTGTTCATGGTCGGCTACCTGTCGGAGGTGACGATTCCGATCGCGGTGGCGTTGTTGCTCAGCGCGCTGCTCACGCCGGTGCGCCAGTTCCTGGTCGACAAGGGGTGGCGGCAGGGCCTGGCTTCGGCGACGGTCTTCGTGGTCGGCTTCGTGCTGGTCATCACCTTGGTCACCGTGGTGATCCGACAATTCGCCTCCGGTGCCAAGGATCTGGTCAGCCAGGCCGGTGGCGGTCTGGACAAGGTCCAGAACTGGCTCGTGACCGGTCCGTTGAAGCTGTCCCAAGACCAGATCAACTCTGCCGTCACGTCGTTGAAGAAGGTGGCCGTCGACAACCAGGGCGTTCTCACCACCGGAGCGATCAGCACTGCCACGTCCGTCGCTCACATCGTCACCGGCCTGGTGCTGGCCCTGTTCACCCTGTTCTTCTTCCTGCGCGACGGCCGCAAGATCTGGACCTGGATGGTCGGCCTGATGCCCCTGCGGGCCCGGGCCCGGGTCTCCGAAGCCGCCGACAGATCCTGGGCGACGCTCACCGGTTATGTCAGGGCCACGGTTCTGGTTGCCGCCGTCGATGCCACCGGAATCGGTCTGGGTCTTCTCATCCTCGGTGTGCCACTTGCCATCCCGCTGACCGCGCTGGTCTTCCTGGCTTCCTTCATCCCCATCATCGGGGCGCTGATCAGTGGTCTGGTTGCGGTTCTGGTCGCCCTGGTCACCGTCGGTCTCGTCAAAGCCATCATCGTTCTGGCGGTGGTGATCGCAGTCCAGCAGCTGGAGGGCCATGTGCTCCAACCGGTGCTCCTGGGTAGGGCTGTCAGTCTCCATCCGTTGGCAGTCGTGTTGGCCATCGCATCCGGCGTCATCCTGCTCGGTGTTGTCGGCGGACTCCTCGCCGTCCCGATCGCGGCGTGCGCCAACGCCGCGGTCAAGTCCCTGGCCGCCACCTCCCGTACTGGGTCGACCGTCCACCGGTCCCCCGTTGGCGATGGTCCACCGGACCCCGTCTAGGTGCCGGATCGGGCCCGACGGCGGTGCAAGGAACTGGCCGGGGGTACCGGCGGGCCGCCTTTCCGTCCGGATGCGTCACCACGGCGATACGGGAGCGTACGGCTGCGGTTTGCCCATCATCAGATCGATTTCTCGAGCTGGTACCGGGCGAGCGAAATAGAAACCTTGGCAATTGTCGCAGCCCAGGTCGTTGACCATCCGGTATTGCTCGGCGGTTTCGACGCCCTCGGCGACGACGGTGATGCCCAGGTCATGGGCCAGTGCAGTCATGGCCTTGACGATGGCCAGGGTGGATGGTCTGGTCAGGTGGGAGATGAAGGAGCGATCGATCTTGATGACGTCGACCGGGAACCGGTCCAGATAGCTCAGAGAGGAGTAGCCGGTGCCGAAGTCGTCCAGGGCAATCGATACGCCCAGTGCCCTGAGGTCGGACAGCACGTCGACGGCCCGTTCGGTGTCGCGGATGAACAGCGTTTCGGTCACTTCCAAGACCAGTGATCTGTTGTTCCGGACGGGGGAGCGGTGCAGGAGAGACGCGACCATGTCGGTGAAGCCCACGGCGGTGAGTTGATCGGGAGACACGTTCACCGACATGGTCAGCCGCTCGTTCGAGTCGGTACTCGACCAGCGAAAGTGATCCACCCAGGCCTGCTGCAGCACGAATTCGCCGAGCGGAAAGATCAGCCCACTCTGTTCGGCCAGTGGGATCAGCGTCGACGGAGGGACCTGGCCGTGCTGCGGGTGATGCCATCGGACAAGGGCCTCGAATCCGGCGATGGTGCCGGTGCCGGTGTCGATGATCGGTTGATAGGCATTGCGCAGTTCCTGGCGGCACAGGGCCTCGTGCAGGTCGCGTTGCAGTCCGAGTTGCGTGTCGGCATAGAGCTGGAGAGTTTCGTCGAAGACCTGCAGTCGGTCGCCGCCACCCCGCTTGGCCAGGTACATGGCGCTGTCGGCTTCCTGCAACAACTGTTCGCAGGAGTGAGCGCCGTGAGCCGCGTAGCCGATGCCGATGCTGGCGGTGACCATCAGCGGGCCGGTGGAAAGGCTGAACCCCCTGCTGATCTCGGCCAGCAGGCGATTGGCGATGACGACAGCATCTGCCGGTGTGCGGAGGTCCTCGCACAGCACGACGAATTCGTCACCGGAGATGCGGGCCAGGGTGTCGCCCGGCCTGATGGCCTGGGTCAACCGGACCGCGACCGCGGTCAGCAGTTCATCACCCACCGAGTGACCATAGGTGTCGTTCACCGCTTTCAACCGGTCGAGGTCCAGGAACAGGGCGGAGGTCCCGGAGCGGCTGCGACGGCTGCGTCGGAACGCGTTCTCCATCCGGTCGACGAGCAGGATCCGGTTGGGCAGACCCGTCAGGGCGTCGTGCAACGCCGTCTGCTCGGCACGGTCCCGCGCGTCCTGCAGATCCCGGCGGCCACGGGCGTTGATCAGGTAGGCGCTGGCCACATCGGCCAGAATCTGCGCCGTTCCCAGTGCCGACTCCGTGAGCGGCCCAGCGGTGTAGAGATCGAGAGCACCGATTTGAACTCCGCCGTGCCTCAGCGGGAAGGCATAGACGGACTCCATGCCCAGTCCGGCTGCTGCCCTCACGAACCGCGGGAATCTGGGTTCGGTTCTCACATCGGGAATGTGCACGGCGGCGCCCTGCTGGTAGGCCAGCACACATGGACCTTCGTTCAGATCTGCCTGCAGCTGCTCGAATTGGTGCGCCACCGCATCCGACCCCGCGAGGTACGCCGGCGCCGCGCCGTCGGAGATCAGTGTCATCCCGGCTCCTGATACCGGCAGCACATCGACGATGCGGTGAACCAGTTGATCCAGGATGCTCTGTATCGGAAAGTCGGTCAGCATGGTGGCGGCGAACCCCGCAAGTACCACCGCCAACTTCGCCGCTTCCTCGATCCCTGCCCGTTCGGACGAACTGGCCCACTCCGCTACGTCGATGACGACCTCCACTCTTCTCGCCCCAGGAGATTCGCGCGGCCGGCACGCGCGGTGCGCGGGATTCGGCACCCGTGTCATCAATTCGATTTTCGGTACCTCGAGTGGTCACACTCTTGTCGCGCAGTGCCCGACGGGCGATGCCGGCAAACACTGGCGTGACTCACGTCGTGCAGAGCGTGCTCTGAGGTCGTCCCCTGACACTCGTGAGCCACAGAGGCAATCGGACCGAACGAGTGAAGGTGTTCTGCCTGGTGAACGTCCAACTCTGCACGCCCAGGCGTTGGGGGAAGGGCACCTGGGAAAATACCCGCAAATCGCGAGCATGGTATCTGATTGGACCGATCGTGTGTAAGGCGGGGATCGTCCAGGTGATTTACAGTCAGTGGTGACTTGATGGTTCACACTGGCAAAATGGGAACGCGAATCCAGTGACCACCGAGAAGCAAAGGTTGCAGGGCCGCTCGGCGGCGCATTATTTCGACGACGGCCCGGCCTCGGCGCGATTGCAGACGACGGTGGCGCTGACCGCCCGAACGCTCGGCTTCCCGACGGCCATGATCAACATCCTGGACACGACGACCCGGCACACCATCAACCTGATCGGAGCGGGCGGCGGGGTGCCTTTGGCGCGGGAGGAGGTGCTCTGCGATGTGGTGGTCAACTCGGGGCGACCTCTGGAAGTGCCCGATGCTCGAGCCGACCCACGGTTTGCTGACCTGCCGAGTGTCGTTCGCGGGGAAATCGGCTGCTACATCGGCGTACCCCTCGCAGGCCGGGAGTCCTTCATCGTCGGAGCGTTGTGCGTCATCGACCCTCGACCGCACGACATCGACCCGGATGTCGCCAACCGGCTCATGGAATTCGGTCGGATCGTGGAGGACCAACTGGACCTGGTGCGGCGTCTGGACGAGCAGCGCATCGATGGGGAGCTCGCTGTCGCCGAGTTGGCCGAAGCAATCGCCCAGGAGCAGATCGTCCCCTGGTACCAGCCGATCGTGGACCTCCCATCGGGTCGCACCGTCGGGTTCGAGGCGCTCGCCCGGTGGCAACACCCCTCCGGGGAGATGCACGATCCGAGGCGGTTCGTTCCATTGGCCGAGGACACCGATCTGATCGTCGATCTGGACCTGCTGGTGATGCGTCGGGCAGTGGCGGACCTTCGCCGTTGGCAGGAGATCAACCCCGATCTGCGGGTGAACGTCAACCTGTCCAGTCGCCACTTCAACATCGACGAGAGCGCAGCCGCAATCAACGACGCCGTGCTCAAGGCCGGGGTGTCGCCGGAGGCCGTGGATCTGGAGATCACCGAAACCACCCGACTCAACCCGGTCCGCGCCGCACAGGTGCTCGGGGAGCTGCGGGAGGCGGGATTCGGGGTCTGGCTCGATGACTTCGGGACCGGCTGGTCCGCTCTGGACTACTTGCTGAGGCTGCCGGTCAGCGGCGTCAAGATCGACCGTGCGGTATCGATCGCGCTGGGCAGCCGGCTGGGCAACGCCTTGACCAGGGCCGTCACCGGCCTGGCTTCAGAACTGCAACTGGTCACCACCATCGAAGGAATCGAAAAGCCGGAACATGCTGCGCTCGCATATGAACTGGGTTGCAACTATGCCCAGGGTTACCTGTGGTCGCCTCCCCAGCCCGCGGGCGCCGTCGACGACGCCCTGAACACGCCGGGACCTACGCATAGGGCATGAGGGTCACCGGCCTCGACCGTTTCGTGCGGGAGCGATGTCGGGGAGCGCGAACAGCGATCTCTTGGGGAATTCCAGCGTGTCGGCTTTCAGGAAGAAGTGAATTTGATTCCGTGGATGAATGCCCGCAAACTGTTGCCGATCTCGTGATCGGCATCGGCAGGTGAATCCTCCTTCAGCTGCCCGGGCAGCAGCCCGTCGACGGCCAGCATGATCCCGCCGACGACCAGAGCGATGAGTCCGCGACGGGCACTCGAGCGGCCCACATCGGGGAGGCCGGACTCGGCCAGGAGGGACTCGACCTTTCGGACCAACAGCAGGGTGGGCGCCGACTCGTCGACGGATACCCGCCGAACCTCCTGCGGTTGGTCCACTGCGGAGGCCATCACCGGCATCACCGCCGGGTTGCTGACGCCGGCACGGTAGGCCGACTGGAGCAATTCGAGCAGTCGTACGTCCCACGGCTGCTCTCGGTCGGGCTCAGGGAGCGCGGCGACCGAGCGATCCGCCATCAGCACGAAGAGCGCAGCCTTGCTCGGGAGGTGGTAGTAGAGGGACATGGCCTCCACGCCAAGTTCTTTCCCGATGCGCCGCATCGAAACACTGTCCAGGCCCTCCGTGCCGGCGAGACGGATCGCGGTGTCGACGATTCGCTCGCGGGTCAGGCCCGTCCTCGCCTTCACGGTCATTTGGTGCCATTACCCGTAGACGACCGGATTGATTCAGACTCCTGGATCTGATCCCGTCGGCCGGCAGTGTCGGTTCCATGCGCTGCCATCAACCGGGTGAGCTGGTGCCGTCCACGGATGGCCAAAGGCTCGACAGCTGCGAGGATCAGCGGACCAAGGTGCTGTTCCACGCCGTGGTCCGATCGGCGCTACTGTCGAATCGAAGAGCAGGTGACACCTGCCGCGGCGGCGGCGGATGAATGAAAGGGATTGTCATGAGCAGGGTCTGGTTCATCACCGGCGCATCCAAGGGCTTCGGTCGGGAATGGGCGGAAGCCGCTCTCGAGCGCGGTGACCGGGTCGCGGCCACCGCTCGGAAGCTCGACACGCTGGATGCATTGGTCGACCGGTTCGGCGACGCGTTCCTGCCCATCCAGTTGGACGTCACCGACCGAACCGCTGATTTCGATGCCGTCGCCAAGGCGGCCGAGCGGTTCGGGCAGCTGGACGTCGTCATCAACAATGCCGGTTACGGCCACTTCGGCATGGTCGAGGAGTTGACGGAGGAGGAAGCCCGCGCGCAGCTGGAGACCAACCTCTTCGGCGCCTTGTGGGTCACCCAGGCGGCGCTGCCGATCATGCGCGGCCAGGGGTCAGGGCACATCATCCAGGTGTCGAGCATCGGCGGGATCAGCGCTTTCCCGACGGTAGGCGCATATCACGCGTCGAAGTGGGCGCTCGAGGGGCTGAGCCAGGCACTGTCCCAGGAGGTCGCCGGATTCGGCATCAAGGTGACGCTGATCGAGCCCGGGGGGTACTCCACAGACTGGTCCGGACCCTCGGCGAAGCGAAGCGACGAGATCGCGGCGTACGCCGACGTGCGGGAGGCGGCGAAGAATCGACCTTCGGCGGCCGCTCCGGGCGACCCGGTCGCGACCCGCGGCGCCATCCTCAAGGTGGTCGACGCCGAGGAACCGCCACTGCGGATCTTCTTCGGCAGGACGCCGCTCGAGATCGCCACCAAGGACTACGAGTCACGTCTGGCGACCTGGAACCACTGGCAGCCGATCTCGGTGGAGGCCTACGGCGCCTGACGTCAGTCAGCAGGGCGGTAGCGTGCCGCGATCGGGAGCGACCACCCGATCTGGAATTCATTGATCAGCCTCCGACCAGCGAAATGGGGACCCGATGCCCGAGGCCCGCCCGCCGTTGCCGCCCTTCAACCTGGAGACCGCCACCGCGAAGGTGCTGGCTGCCGAGGACGCCTGGAACAGCCGTGATCCGATCCGTGTATCGCTCGCCTACACCGAAAACTCCGTCTGGCGGAACCGGGACTCCTTCGTCGTCGGACGGGACGCGATCGTGCAGCTGCTCACCGACAAGTGGGAGCGGGAGCTCGATTACGTGCTCCGCAAGAGTCTCTGGGCCTTCGGAGACGACCGCATCGCCGTCCGCTTCCAATACGAATCCCACGATCACGACGGGCAGTGGTATCGCAGCTACGGCAACGAGTTGTGGGAATTCGACGGGCTCGGCCTGATGCGACGTCGTGAAGCGAGCATCAACGACGTCGCCATCACCGAAGCAGAACGACGCTACTTCGGCCCTCGTCCCGATCACCAACGCGGACCGGGCAACGACATCCCCCTGCAGTGATCAGGCCGGACCACCCAGTTCGCGCAGCCGGCGATGGAGGAATCGACGCTCGGCAGTGGTCCGGGCCTGTTCCAGAGCTCCCCGGTACGCCTCGATCGCCTCCGACGCGCGGCCGGCCCGGCGCAGCAGATCGGCTCTGACCGCCGGGATGAGGTGATAGCCGGCCAGTCTCGGATCAGCCTGGACCTGCGCCATTGACGACAACCCACCCTCGGGCCCGTCGCGAAACCCGATGGCCACAGCACGATTCAGCGCGATCACCGGTGAATCCTGCAGACGCAGCAGCGCGTCGTACGACTCGACGATCCGTCCCCAATCGGTCTCGTCCGGGGTTGGGGCGGTGCTGTGCACGGCGGCGATCTCGGCCTGCAATCGGTACTGACCGGCCGGCCTTCCTGATCTTCGCGACGTCAGCAGACTGCTGATCCCGTTGGCGATCTCGCGCTGGTTCCAACAACTTCTGTCCTGCTCGTCCATCGGGATCAGATCGCCGACGGCATCGACCCGCGCCGCGCGACGCGCCTGCTGCAGCAACAACAATGCCCGGAGACCATGTACCTCGTCGTCATCCGGGAGCAGCGCGGCGAGAAGTGAGGACAGAGTGAGTGCCTCGACCGCAAGGTCATCGCGCACACCGTCCCCATCCGTGGCCGAATACCCCTCGTTGAACAACAAATAGATGACGGCCAGCACGCCCGCTGTCCGCTCGGCCATCCGGTGCGGCGCGGGTACCTGGAGCGAGATTCCGGCGTGGGCGATCTTGTTGCGGGTCCGTAGCAGTCGCTGGCCCATCGTGGCCTCGGAAACCAGAAAGGCCCTTGCCACCTCCCGGGTGGACAATCCGGACACCGTCTTCAGGGTCAGCGCGACCCGACCGGCGAGGGGCAGAGCCGGGTGGCAGCAGGTGAACAGCAACGCAAGCCGGTCGTCCCCGGAGTTCATCTCGGTGGGATCCCGCTCGCTCATTCGTTGCAGCACAACGAGTTTCTCCCGTTCGGTGCGCCGTCGGCGCAAGACGTCGACGGCCCGCCGATGGGCGGTGGTGGTCAACCAGGCAAGCGGCTTGTCCGGAATACCGTCTCGCGGCCAACTGTCAAGGGCGCGGATGGCCGCGTCCTGCACGCAGTCCTCGGCCAGTTCCCATTCGCCTGTGAGCCGGATGAGGCCGGCAACGATGCGCAGCCTCCCCTCGACCATCGCACGGTCCAGGGTGGCCGCGACGTCACCCGTCCGCGCGGCTCCGCTCTCCTGGTGCACGTTTCCCGCGGCTTCGCTCTCCTGGTCCGCCACCGCCGCTTCGCTCTCCAGGTCGACGACGCGCCTCAGCCCTCGTCGATCGGCCAGAACGGCCGGACCTCGATGCGGCCGTGGTGGGCCATCGGGTGCTTGGAGGCGATCTCGATCGCCTCGTCCAGATCGTCGCATTCGAGCACGTCGAATCCGACCACCCACTCCTTGGACTCCGCGAACGGCCCGTCTGTCAGCAACAGTTCGCCCGACCTGACGCGCACCGTGGTGGCATCCTCACGCGGTCGCAACCGATCGCCCATGATCCACTTGCCCCGGGAACTCACGTCCTCGAACCAGGCCTCGATGTCCGGGGCAGCGTGGGGATCGGCGTCCGGGTCGGTGTCGGTGGCTACGAACATCAGGTACTTCATGCAGGTCTCCTTCTCGTCAGTGGCTGTACGAACCTTAAGACGATCGGCAGATCGGCGATCCGACATCCCCTCGCAAAGACGGCCGCAGATCGAGCCGGGTCAGAGTTTCCGGAGCGCGGGCAGGATCTCGGCGGTGGCAGCCTCGAAGAAGCTGGTCTGGTGGTCGGCGCCGACCTGCACGAGTGCCAGGTCCGTATAGCCGGCATCGAAGAACTTCTTCGCCGCGGCCACGACGGCGCCGACATCGTTGCCGCACGGGATGACCTCGGCGACATCCTCGGGACGGGTCGTCTCGGCGGCGCTGGCGAAGGCAGCCGGGCTCGGCAGCTCCGCGTTGACCTTCCAGCCCGGCAGGCTCCAACGGAACAATTCGTGTGCACGCGTCGTCGCAGCTTCGACGTCCGAGTCCCAGGAGATGGGCAGTTGCGCGACCTTGCGCGACTTGCTGCCGCTGAACTGGTCCCACATGCCAGTCAGTTCCGGTTCCGGGTCGATGCCGATCATCACGTCGCCGATCGGTCCGAACGTCTCGCAGGATTGCCTTCCGGAGACGGCGATCCCGATCGGCACACGGACTTCGGGCAGGTCCCAGAGCCTGGCCGAATCGACCTGCAGATACTTGCCCTGGTAGTTCACCGAGCCACCGTCGAACAGCTGGTTGATGATGTCGATGGCCTCGACCAACCTGGCCTGACGAACGTTCGCCCCCGGCCACCCGGTGGCCACGATGTGCTCGTTCAGGGCCTCGCCCGATCCGAGCCCGAGGGTGAACCGATTGCCGGAGATGATCTGCAGGGTGGCCGCCTGCTGAGCGACCACTGCCGGGTGATACCGGAAGGTCGGAGAGGTCACGTAGGTCATGAGAGCGATGCCGTCGGTCGCCTGTGCCACCGCGCCGAGCGTCACCCAGGCATTGGGAGAGTGGCCCATCTCCTCGAGCCAGGGGAAGTAGTGGTCACTGCTGACTTCGAAGTCGAAGCCGGCTTGCTCGGCAGCGACGCTGTGCCGGATGAGTTCGCGAGGGCCGGCCTGCTCGGTCATGAGGGTGTATCCGATGGACGTCATCTGACCATGATGCCAGAGCAGAACAATTGTGTGACAACAGCTTTCCTCTCTGTGCAAGCGTCTCCAAGATGTTTGGGCCAGCCGATGACGGGGTAAAAGGCGGCGGATTCGGCGACGAGGAGATCCATGTCCGGACAGCCGGGGAGGGATCCGTGTGCCATCGGCGAGTGGATCGAAAGCGACTTCGGTGCCCCGGTTCTGGATGCGGTCAGCCGAGACGGGCAGTCAACTCGAGGTTGATGCCATCAGGATCCTGCAGCGACAGGATCGCCAGTCCGAAGGAGGAAACCGAGGTGGTCGAGGCCGACCCTGGTCTACTCGCGGGCGCGGTGCTCGTGGCCCCATCAGGTCTCATCGGGAGGCAGCAGTTGCCCCCGGGGCGCGACGCGGTTCGATCACGCCTCGAATCAGGGTGCACGCATCCCCGATGTGATTGCCCAGATAGGTGCCCTTCACCCCTTCTCGGCTCTCGAAGGTGGCAAAAGCGTTGCCCGCGTAGAAGACGGTCGTTCCGCTGTCGTGGACTGCGGTGATGGCGGGTAGGGCGTGGCTGCGGTGCGCGGCGAGGTGAGAGGTCACCACGACCGCCGCAGGCGGGGTCGCTGCGACCGCGAACATCAAGGAGCTGGCCGAGATCCGGGCGCCCAACACGCGGCAGTGCCAACCCTGCAACCGCAGGAGCAGCGCAAGTGCTTCGCCGGCGAGGGTATGTCGGTCCCGGGGCCCGCACGCCAGGAACACCGGGCGTCGGTGGGTGGGTACCGGTGCTCTGGTGCTGAGCTCGTCCAGCCACGCCCGCACCGTCTCGGTGGTCATCAACTCCTGCGCGATGCTGTAGTTGCCGGCCGCCCACCAGACCCCGATCTGCCGCATGGTCGGCAGGACGACCTCGTCGATGCAGACCGCCACCCCGATGGTGGCTGCGGCCTCGCTCAGAACTCGGGTGATACCAACCGAATCCAGCCGGATCGACGCATCCAGGACCTCGCGACGGCAGGTGGCGGCCGGTCCGTCTTCACTCACGGGCGAATCCTTCCCTCGCTGGGCCAGGACCAGTCGATCGAGGCAGGCCCTCGGGACGTCAGAAGCACTGCTCGTCGACTGTGCCGCATCATTCGCCCGGCGACGCCACTCCTGCCGCTCTTGCATAGCTTCCGACCTTGTCGCCGGTCCGTGCCGGGACCGATCTGGCACCGCAGACGCTCATTGGCCATGTCTGGCCAGCGCCGTGTCTCCCGGCGCCGACAAAAGTCTGTCGGCCCAACGGATCGTGTTCAGCTGGAATACCAGATCCTGCACTGTCGAATCTCCCGCCGTCCGTTTCGGCCACCTTCAAGCCCTGATCTGCGGCGCGTCAGGCACTCTCGGGGTCTGGCAAAGGGCGCCGGGTCAGGTGTCCCAACTCGTCCAGAACACCCGTGGCGATGTCGGCGAGGGATCGCTCCTCCCCGGCGCGGATCCACTGCGCGAACGCGATCCGGAAGACGGTGGCGCCGGATTCCGCTGCGAGGGTGGCGCCAGGTTCGCTGATGCCCCTCTCCCTCAGAGCGCCGGCGACGGCTGTGGCCAGGCCGGCAAGTTTGTGCCGTTCGCGTTCCTGGAGCGCGGGATTCTGATCGATGACGGTTTGCCGCGCCCGGGAGTACGGCCGCCGGCCGTCCGGGAAGAATGCCGTCGCCGACCGGAGGGCGGAGGCGATGACCTCGAGCGGTGCGGCCGGTGACGGGACGGCATCGACACCGTCCAGGAATACCTGGACGAATTGGTCCTGCCCGTAGAACAGCACTTCCCGCTTGTCGCTGAAGTGGCGGAAGAAGGTCCGCTCGGTGAGGCCGACGGCGTGGGCGATCTCCGCCGCTGTCGTCTGCTCGAATCCCTGGGTCGTGAACAACTCGAGGGCCGCCACCTGCAACCGCTCTGTCGCCCCCGTCTCCCAACGCACCATGGGGTCCATTCTAGTGATGGCAGTGACTGTCGTCAGCGTGTACGGTCATGTCTGTGGCTGACATCAGTCGGCTGGGCTCGATTCATGACGATGTTCCGCTCGTCGGCGGAGCAGAAGGAGATCATCGACATGCACGTTTTCGTCACCGGAGCTTCCGGCTGGATCGGTTCCGCCACCGTCGACGAGCTACTCGCCGCCGGGCACGACGTCACCGGGCTTGCCCGGTCCGACAGCTCGGCCGCGGCCCTCGGGGCCAAGGGCGTCCGCGTCCGCCGGGGCGATCTCGACGACCTCGAGAGCATTCGGGGTGGTGCCGAGAATGCTGACGCCGTCATCCATCTCGCGAACAAGCACGACTGGTCCAACCCGGCCGCGTCCAATGCAGCCGAGCGGGCGGCCGTCCAGGAGATCGGTGATGCCCTCGTTGGCAGCAACCGTCCCTTCCTGCTGGCCTCGGGTGTCGCCGCACTGACCCAGGGGCGGCCCGCAGCCGAGAGCGACCCGTCCCCGTTCCACGGCCCCGAGTCGCCACGCGGGGGGAGTGAGAACCTTGCGCTCGAGTTCGTCGACCGCGGCGTCGGCACGGTCAGCCTGCGGTTTGCGCCGACCGTTCATGCCGCCGGCGACCACGGCTTCGTCGCGGCCATCGCCGCGATCGCCCGTCAGCAGGGTGTGTCCGGCTACCCCGGGGATGGCACCAACCGGTGGGCGGCCGTGCACCGCTCCGACGCAGTGCGCCTGGTCGCCCTGGGACTCGAGAAGGCCGCGCCCGGCACACGTCTGCACGCAGTGGCCGAGAACGGGATCCCGACTCGTGACATCGCCGACGCCATCGGTCGTGCTCTCGGCCTGCCCGTCAGGTCGATCGACCCGGAGAACGTCCACGCGCACTTCGGATGGATCGGTACCTTCTTCGGCATGGATCTGACGGCGACGAGCGGTGCGACCCAGGATCTTCTCGCCTGGACCCCCACCGGCCCGACGCTCCTCCAGGACCTCGACAACGGCGCCTACCCTGCGTGAGATGGCGCGCCTTCCGAGAGGGATTCGCAGTCGGCTCGGATGGACCTGCCGAAACGCCCCACGCGGGCGCTCGACAAAAGTTAACGTATTCGCATGATCAGGTTCCAGGGCGTGGAGACCGTGTGCGGGCACCCGCGCGACGCGGTCTTCGCTGCCGGGATGGTCAAGGCCAATTGGCCGACGGCGGCCGGGGTTCGCCTCGGTCCGGACGCGGAGAAGCTGGTCGATGGGGGTCGGGTCACCGCGACGTTGGATCTACCGGGCTTGGTCCTGGCCGTGACGGGCAAGGTCACCCGGTTCGAACCGGGCAGCCGGGTCGAGGCTTCCGGCCACCAGGCAGGAATCTGGGCCGCCACCACGGTCTGGATGGACGACAACACCGAAAGCGTCGACCGATCCGGCCCGGACGCCGACCTGCGGACCTCGGTGACCTGGCTCTTCGAAGCTCGTCTGCCGTTCTGGTTGTCCGTGTTCGAGTTCCCGGCCACCGTCGCGATCAAGGTCGCCATCCCCGTGCTCCGGGAACGTTTCATCGCGAACATCCTGCGCTACCTGGACGAATCCGGGGCCCGGTTCGACACCCGACATGCTCTGGTGGACCAGTCCCAGGAGGGCTGAACCAGGCCGGACGAGTAGAGTCGTGCTCCGGAGATGGCATCCGCGTAGGCCGGCCACCCAGCGGGTACTGACCGCTGGCTGGCCTCGAAACCCTCGTGCCGGCCATCGTCGACCCTCTTCAGGGTCCGGTAACTCATGGAGGCACGGGTGCAGATCAGTCGACGTCATTTCCTCGGAGCGGCCGGGGCCGCCGCCGCGCCGCTTCTCCTGGCAGGTTGCGGTTTCACCACCTCGAACTCGGTCGGGCCGACCGACAGCAACACGCTGACCTTCACCACCTGGGGGACCGACAGCGAGCTGGCGGGTTTCCGATCTGCCATCGCGGCATTCGAGAAGGCCAATACCGGGTCCAAGGTCTCGCTCAATGCCGTTCCCTATGCGCAGATGTTCACCAACATCGACGCGCAACTCCAGGCCGGCAACCCGCCGGACATCTTCCGCGTGCCCTACTACACCTTCGGCCGGTACGCCGGGAGCGGCCAGCTCCTGGACCTGACGTCGCACGTGGACAAGTCTTTCGGTGACCGCTTCACTCCGGCGGCGTGGGCGGCCGTGCAGAACGCGGCCAAGCCGTACGGGGTGCCGCACCACACCGACACGTCCGCGATTCTCTACAACAAGGCGGCCCTCCAGTCCGCCGGCATCACCTCGGTGCCCACCACCCTGGACAAGGCGTGGACCTGGGACGAGTTCCAACAGGTCCTGCAGACGCTGCGCAAGAACATGCCGTCCACCAAATACCCGTTCGCCTACAACTGGCAGGGCAACGGTGTCACCCGCTGGCTCAGCTGGCTGTTCGAGGGCAACGGTCGGTTCCTGTCGACCGACCTGATCCAGCCGGCCATCGACTCGGATGCGGGCCGCGCGGCCATCGACTTCACGAAGAGCTTCTTCCCGCAACGGTTCGTGCCGCCGAACAGTTCGACGAAATCGTCGACCCTCGCGGCGGACCTCTGGTACTCCCAGACCACTGCCATGGTGTCCTCCGGCGCCTTTGCCATCCCGGACGCGACGAAAACCCTGACGTTCGAGTGGGGCGCGACCTTCTCGCCGCGGAAGAGCCGCGCTGCCAGCGACTTCGGTGGTAACGCTCTGGTCGCCACCGCGACGACCAAGCAGCCGGCGTTGGCCGCTTCCTTCCTGGACTACCTGACCCAGCAGGAGCAGATGAGCAACTTCTGCGCCGGCGCGTCGCTGTTGCCCACCCGCCGCGACCTCGTCACCGGCGGCATCAAGTTCGCGGTCCGTCCCGAACTCTCCCCGGTCTTCATCGGGCAGGCCAGCACGGTGCAGCCGGCCGATTCCGGGCAGGTCGCCTCGCCGTCGATGTCCAAGATCATCACGGTGCTCAAGGATCAACTGGAGCAGGCGTTTCTCGGGGGACAGAGCACGGACAAGACCGTCGCCGGCATCACGACGGGAATCGCCGCGGCGACGGCGCCGGCCAAGTGACGACCGGCCGGGACGTCGACGAACTTCGCGAGGAGATCTCCGCGGCACCGCCGTTCGCTGGACCCGCCGTGCCCACCCGTCGACGCGGCGGGAGGATGTCTCGTCGACGGGTTGGTACGGCTGGCGAGTCGTTGACCGCCTACGCGTTCTTGGCGCCGAACATGTTGCTGCTGTTGGTCTTCGTGCTCTTCCCGCTGGGTTGGGCGGTGGTCGTCAGCCTCCAGCAGACGAACGGATTCGGCGCCGGCGCCTTCGTCGGGCTGGCGAACTATCGTCACCTGTTCAGCGACCCGCTGTTCTGGCGGTCGACGGTGAACACCGTCGTGTTCACCGTCGTCGTCACGCCGGTCTCGATGGCGCTCGGTCTGGGCATCGCGGTCCTGCTCAATTCGGTCCTGCCCGCGCGTGGGCTGTTCCGCTCGATTCTCATCACGCCGATGGCCATTTCCGGGGTGGCGACCGCGCTGCTCGGACTCCTCTTGTTCGACGAGAACAATGGCGTGCTGGACAAGCTCCTCGACTTCATCGGCCTTCCCGCCGTCCATTGGCAGTCGGGCAGCGCAGCCGCTTTTGCCTCCGTCGTCCTGGTGACGCTGTGGTGGCGAGTCGGTTTCAACATGCTCATCTATCTCGCTGGGATGCAGAGCATCGGCCCGGAGCTGTACGAGGCGGCGCGGCTCGATGGTGCCGGTGCCTGGCAACGGATCCGCTATGTGACCGTTCCGCTGGTCGGTCCCTCCTCGTTCTTCCTGCTGATCCTCAACGTCATCTATTCGTTCCAGGTCTTCGACATCATTTTCGTGATGACCGGGGGCGGACCGGAGAACGCAACGTCGGTATTGGTCACCTACGCCTACGACCAGGGATTCGTGACAAGGGACCAGGGCTACGCCGCCGCCATCGGCATGGTGCTGCTCCTGCTGATGATGATCTTCACCGCAGTCCAGTGGCGCCTGAGCCGCAATCGGGATCTCGTCGAATGAGAGGGGGACGGTGATGTCTCAAATCCTTGCTGGGCAGGATGTCTCGTCGGGTGGACGCGGGGAGGTGGATGCCGGGCGACGTCGTCGTCGCCGAGAGCGAAGTGGCCGGGCGTCGCGGGTGGTGGCCGCGATCGTGGTGAGCGTGGTGCTGGTCTTCCCGCTCTACTGGATGGTCGTCGTCGCCTTCTCCTCGCGGGTCGACCTGCTGGCCGGCGAATTGCGGTTGTGGCCGCGGGAGTTGACGCTGGAGAATTTCCGGCAGGTGCTCTCGTCCTTTCCGGTTGCCACCTGGTTCGGGAATTCCGTCGCCATTGCGCTGGTGGTCGCGGCCATCACGGTAACGGTGAGCATGTTGGCCGGCTATGCGTTCGCCCATCTACGTTTCCGCGGGTCGAGTCTGTTCTTCCTGATCTGTCTGGCGACGTTGATGATTCCTGTCCAGGTCATCATGGTGACCCTGTTCAAACTGGTCACGGCGCTCGGTCTGTACGGCAGCTACTGGGCGGTGATCCTACCGACCTCGGCCTCGGCTTTCGGTGTGTTCCTGGCCCGGCAGTTCATCCTGGCCATTCCGCGCGACCTGATCGAGGCCGCACGGATCGATGGTGCCGGGCACCTGCGGGTCTTCGTCCGGATCGTGCTGCCGCTGTCCCGTCCGCTCCTGGCGGTCCTGTTCTTCATGAGCGTGCTGCAGACCTGGAACGACTTCGCCTGGCCGTTGATCGCGTTGAAGCAGAACCAACTCTTCACCCTGCCCATCGGGCTGCTCTACCTGCAGGGCCAGTTCGGTTCCGACTACGGCGGGACGATGGCCTTCGCGCTGATCAACGTCACGCCGATGGTGGTGCTGTTCCTCATCTTCCAGCGCTACTTCGTCCAGGGCTTTGCACGCAGCGGTATCCGCTGAAGCGGATCGGCGACCTAGCCGTCGCAACCTGTAGCAGTTCGTAGCCGATCGCCGTAGAATGCGCAGCGGTTTCGTGACGACCTGGATGCCGTGGTGGACCAGGACATTGCCCTGTGACCGCTGCTCCCGTGGGTGTCCTGGATACCTCTGTTGTCATCGATCTCGCGTTCATAGAACCGCGCCTGCTCCCGACTAGTTCTGCGATCACTGCAATCACCATGGCGGAACTGGCGGCTGGAGTCCATGCAACGGACGACGCCACCGAACGGGCGATCCGCCAGCAGCGGATCCAGTGGGCCGAGTCCGCGGTCGTCCCGCTGCCGTTCGACGCGGCCTGCGCCCGCAACTAGGGGCTGCTCTACGCGGCGGTCCGGTCGGCCGTACGGCAGCCGCGGCGGAGGCCTGCGGACCTGCTGGTCGCCGCGACTGCGGTGGGTCATCACGTGCCGCTGTTCACCCGGAATCCAGATGATTTTGCAGGACTCGATCGTTACCTGGTCGTCCACGCCGTCTAGCGGTCAGTCGAGGTGGCGGATCGCACGGCGGTCGCGGTCGGATCGACGTCCGGACGGATGCGCGGTCTCGACTCGCTCCACTGTGCCGCGTGGTGTTGCGCGACATGCCGAGACCGACCGTCAGTGGTCGAGCGGGTAGCAAAAGGCTGATCTATGTCCGATTCGTCGGTTTTGTGATCCCCGCAACTCGCTCGATACGGGTGAAGGTGCGAATCTCCTGCGCTCGGTGCCAGTCCATCGCAGAGGCATGTCAGATCGCGACGCTGCCGATGGTCAGGCCCACCGCGATCAGCATCACGGCCATCACGCAGGCCGCCGCCACCTCGTTCTGGGTGACGATCTCCCGGAGGTTGTGGCTGCGGACGACGAGCAGGTCCACCACGAAGATCAGCAGGACCAGCAGGACGTATCCCAGCACGAACGTGACGGCGAAGCCCACCAGACCCGCGGCCCAGCCGGTGAAGTCGCCGGCAATGGCCAGGCGCAGGACGAAGCCGAGCCCGATCACCAGACCGGCGCTGATCACGGACGCCGCCAGGTTGTTGTCGCCGAGCTGCTTGCGGCGGCGGAACGGGCCGATCAGTCCCAGCACCACGTACCCGAGGAGCAGGGCGAGGAACCCGAGCGCCGAGAACACGATGGTGGCGGCGATCGCCTGGCCGAGGCTGGAGGCGGTACCACTCAGTGCTGCGTTGAAGATCAGGCCGGACGCCAGGTAGAACCCGCCCTTCGTGATGGCATCGGCGACGGTCCCGGTGGCCAGGGAGTCCATGCCGCCGTGGTGGTGGATGGTCGCGTCGAAGACCCAGTTGAGCGCGAGCAGAACGATCGAGACGCCGGCTCCCCACGCCAGGAGCGGTCCGAGGTCGCCCCAGACGGTCTCGCCGGCCGTCCCGACCAGCGGCAGCAGCGCGATGGCCTGGGCCAGCAGGATGCTGACACGCACGACGACGTAGGCCAGATTGCGGCGCTCGAACAGCTCCTTCTCGTCGTCGAAAGCGGTCAGCCGATCGATTGCCGCCCACAGGGCGATCAGGAACGCGACGACGACGACGATCTTGAGCCCGGCGACGGCGTAGGCGCCGAATCCGGGCAGGTCGTACTTGGTGGTCAGGACGTTCATACGGTCATCCCGCTTTCGTTCTCGATGATGCAGTGCGGCGCGAAGAAGGACTGGTTGTCGGTGATGAGTCCGGCCGATTCCCGGAGGCCGAGGCCGACGGCCTCGCCGTCGACCATCCAGACGCCGAGCACCGGATGGTGCGGGCCGTCGAGGCCCTCGAAGTTCGGCAGCGGCGCATAGGCCTGTCGGATGGAACCCTCGGTGCCGTAGGGCCCTGGCTGCGAATCCACCATGCGGCCCGCCTCCACCAGGCGCACATTGGCGCCCTCCCGGCCGAAGAAAGGTTTCTCGGCGTAACTGGTGAACCCCGCCGGCTCCTCGCCCGAGAAATAGGCCGGCAGCAGGAACTTCGACCGTTCGGGGTCGTCCCCATACATCTCCCACAACACCGGCAGGATGGCCTTGTTGCTCCACATCATCTTGTACGGCGGCTCGATCCACGTGGTGCCCTCGATGCCGAACACCGACCACAGCATCGAGTGGGGACCTGACTGGAGCGTGTTCCAGAGCACCGACCTCCCGAAGGCGTCCTCGTTGAGCTGCTCCCAGGGATACAGCTTGAAGATCACCTCGATGTCGTCGCCGTCCACGTCGTAGAACCGGCACGGCGTGACGGCCACACCGTTCATCGGTTCCGGGGTCATGTCCTGTGTCTCGGCCATCTTGATCTCCTCGGTGAAGAGGAATTTGACCTCGAGGCCGGCCTCCCGCGCGGCGTCGGCCATGCAGAGGACGTTGAACTTGTCCTCGCCCGACTCGTCCAGCGAACTCCATGCGAAATGGACAATCGGGATTTTCCGGCCCGTCCGCCGCCGCATGAGGTCGATGTTGCGGGTCCACGCCTTGACCAGGGCGTCGTAGACGTTGTTCCACTGATCACGGTGAGCCGCAGCGTCGTTCTGCAGCAGCCAGTTCCACTGGATCACCGCCGTCTCCAACAGCGACGTCGGGGTGTCGGCGTTGAACTCGAGCAGCTTGGGGTCGGCCAGGGTCGGATCGGCGGCCAGCAGTTCCGGGTCGTTGCCGTAGCGGAGATCGAAACGGCCGTAGATGCTGGGCGCAAAGCGGCCGGGGGTCGATTCGTCGTTCCAGGTCTGGACGATCGCCGGGACGGCCCAGGCCGGAATACCCATCTTGTCGAACAGATTGTTCTCGATGATGTGGTCGCCGGCGGCCACGAACATGCTGAAGAGAGTGTTCGCGGCGTCGGCCAGGTACTCGGTCTCCGAAGTGGTGAAGGAGTAGTACTGCGCCTCCCGCCAGTAGGAGACATCCTGTCCACCGACATTGGTCATCGAGTAGACGAGACCCTCGGACTCGATCTGCGTCTGCCAGGCCTGCCGGAAAGCGCCGTTCTGGTGACGCCTCATCAGCTACCCGAACTGTGGGAACTGCTGCCGCCGCTGCCCTTGCCGATGCCGCCACTGCGCACCGAGGTACCGCCTACCTTGCCGCTGCTGGGCAAACCCGCCCGGGAGCGGGCCGACGTGTCGCCGGGGCTGATGAACGAACTGCGGCTGCCAGACGGCACCACGCTGCCACTGGAGTAGCGCGTCGAGGCCATGAAGATGAAGAAGCCGCCGCCCGAGCCGTAGTAGCGAGCGTCGTCGCAGTAGTAGTCGGCGACGACCTGACCCTGCGGGTTCACGCAGTTCGCGTACTGGTCGGACCCGCTGCTGCTGCTGCACGCCGACAGGCTCGGCAGGACCAGGACGCCGGCCAGCGCCGACTGCACGAGATGCAGATTCCGCCGTTGACGCGGTTGTTCGGACAAAAGCCTTCCTCCCTCGGGCACGGCCACCGCAACCCCTCCTGGTGACCCCGGCATTTGTAGCACCTCTGCACCCGACGTCGTGGGTTAACTCGCCGTTTACTACGGTCTCGAGGGAAGTTGGTTTGCGTGGTGGGGAGGGAGGCAGTTGGTGCAGGACGGGCGTCCTCCGGGCGAAGCGGCCGGTCGCGACATAGCGCATCGATACCTGGAGTCCATCCGGGGTCTGGATCCGTCCGCCGCGCAGGCACTCGGCCAGGATCCGCCGTCGCTGATCCCGGATCTCGGACCGGAGGCCTTCGCGCAGCGGCGTGCCGCGGACGGACGGGCGCTGGCGGAGATCTCCACCGATCTGGCCGGCGACCCGCTGACCACTGCGCTCGCCGAACGACTGACGGCCGACACCGCCCTCTACGACTCGGGTTTCACCACCAGCCTCCTGGCTCCGCTGGCGACGCCGGTGCACCTGCTGCGGCAGGTGTTCGACGACCTTCCGGCCGACTCCGAGGACGACTGGGTTCGTATCGCCGATCACCTGACGGCGGCAGCTACCGGCTACTCCCGATACAGCGACACCCTCGGCCACTCAGCCCGAGGTGGACACCGTGTCGCGGCCCGGCAGGTACACGGGATGGCGACCGCGGTCGACTCCTGGATCGATCCGGCCGGCACCGACTTCTACCGCCGGCTGGTCCGGGGATTCTCCGGATCCCCGTCCCTGCGGGCCCGGTTGGTCGCGGCCGCCGATCAGGTGTCTGCCGCGGCCGCGGGGTTCGCCGAGTTCCTCCGCCGCGAGCTGCTGCCCGGCGCCGACCAGTCCGACGCCGTCGGGTCAGAGATGTATCAGGTGACGTCATCGGCCTTTCTGGGCGCCGACGTCGATCTCGACGAGCTGTACCAGTACGGCTGGTCCGAGCTGCGCCGCCTGACGACCGCGGCTGCCTCGGTGGCGAAGCGGGCGACCGGCACCGATGACCTCCCGTCGGCGCGGCAGATGCTGGACCGATTCCCCGGCGCGACGGTGGCGGTCGGCGACGAGCTGGTCCGGTGGTTGCAGGATCGGCTGGATTCGACGTTCGAAGCTCTGCAGGGCAGGCACTTCGACATTCCCGAACGGGGGGCTCCCGTCCGTGCGGCCATGGTGACCGCAGGCTCCGGAGTGATGTACTACGCGCCGGCCGACCAGGCACTGACCCGCCCGGGGCGGGTGTGGTGGTCGGTCCCGCCGGGTACCACCACCGTGCCGACCTGGCGGGAGGTGAGCAGCATTCATCACGAGGGTCTGCCGGGCCACCACCTGCAGTTCGCGGTGACTTCCGGATTGGAACACCTGCATCCCTGGCAGCGCAACCTGTGTCACGTGCACGGATACGCGGAGGGGTGGGCTCACTACGCGGAACAACTCGCGGTCGAACTCGGGTTGGTCCGGGGCGACGCCGAATATCTCGGAGTGCTTGACGCGCAGATCTGGCGGGCGGCGCGCATCGTCATCGATCTGGGACTGCACACCGGCCGTGCGATCCCCGGAGGTACCGGGCTACTCGAGGAGCGCGACTGGACCCCCGATGTAGCCGTGGAATTTCTCGCCCGGACCGCCGGGATCGACAGGGCAACAGCAGCTTTCGAGGTCGAGCGCTATCTTGGATGGCCGGGTCAGGCATTGGCGTTCAAGGTTGGGGCGCGCCTGCTGGACGAAGTCCGGACAAGCCGACAACGACTGCTGGGCAGCGACTTCGACCTCCGGGCGTTTCACCGGGATCTGCTGTCACTCGGGCCGATGGGCCTGGCGCCGCTGCGGAAGCTGTTGTCCGGCGCGGACACCAGAAGCCCCCGGCACCCATGAGGGTGCCGGAGGCCTTCGGATGTGCGGCGCCGCTGGTGCGCTCGGGCGGCGGCGTGCTGAGGTTGCTTGTCGCCTCAGACCGCCGTGTAGATGGAGACCCAGTCGATCAGCAGGTGACCGGCCGTGGCCGGGTCCGGTTTGCCACCGCTGGTACCGACCTGCATCACCCAGTGCAGTGGGTTCACCGGGACGTCCACCGTGTCGTTGAGAATCGTCTTGCCGTCCAGGATCATGGTGACCCGGTCGGCCCGCCATTCGATGGTCGCGGTGTGCCAGTCGTAGTAGGTCGTGCCGGGCTTGGTGTAGCTGCAGTTGTCCCTGGCGTGTCCGATGCAGTGGACGTAGCCGGACATCACCTGGTCCAGACCGCCTTCGGGGAAGTCGATCTCGCCGTCGTCCCAGTTGCCGCTGTCCGGCCACAACAGCCAGCCCGTCCCGAAGTGCGGGAGGTAGTCGGATCGGAAGCGCACGCTGAAGCGGCCGTAGGTCTGGCCGCCCCACTTGCCGGTGACCAACGGAACCGGGGCGGCGCCCAGGGCCTTCCCGTTCTCGGTGTGCAGGTACATGTCGAGGTTGCCGTTGTGGACCGAGAGGATGTCCTTCGAGTACATCCCGTTGCCCGAGCTGTCCTGAAATCCGTCATAGGCGGTCCACTTGGAGGCGTACGAGCCCGGGAACCCGCCCATGGCAACGTCAGTGGTGAAGTCGTCGCTGAAAACCTGCTTCCAGCCCGGTAGGTCGCCGATGGGCATGGCCTGGCCGCTGTCGACGGGAGCCGGAGCGGTCGGTGCTGCCACCGTGGGGTCCACGTAGAAGGTCTGGCGCGGTGACACCGTCGGCCACCCGCCGTTGACCTTGACGCATCCCCAGTAGGTGTAGGTGCCGGGGCTCAGAACGCGGGTGGAGGTGATCGTGGTCCCGCTCGGCGTCAGCACCACGTTGGCCGTGGTCGGGAAATCGACCGCGCCGTTGGTCGAGTTGAGGGCGCAGATCCCGGCGACCGTGGCCGTGGTCGGGGTGGAGGCGGCGATGACGGTGGTCGCGGTGATGGTGCGGTTCGAGACATCGGCAGAGAGGCCCATGTTGGTGTAGACGCCGTTGGTGAAGGTGCTCGGAGTCGTCGTCGGTGGACCGCTGGAGGTGGAAGAGCCGGGCGCCGGCGTCGTGGTGGTCGTCGTCGGCGTCGATGTGGTCGCAACCGGTGTGGTCGGCGTCGATGTGGTCGCAACCGGTGTGGTCGGCGTCGTTGTGGTCGCAACCGGTGTGGTCGGACCCGGACCGGACGTCGGGCCGGTGGCCGGCACGACGAGTGTCCGACGCGGACCGATGGTCGGCCAGCCACCGTTGACCTTTGCGCAGGCCCAGTAGGTGTAGCTGCCCGGGTTCAGTGTTCTGCTGGCGGCGATCGTGGTGCCACTCGTGGAGATGGTGACGTTGGAGGTGAATGAGAAGTCCACCGATCCGTTGGTGGAGTTCAGCGCGCAGATGCCGGCCGAGGTGGCGGTCACCGGCGTGGATGCGGCGACGACGCTGGTTGCGGTCACCGTCCTGCCGCTGACCGTGTAGTTCAGCGACTTGCTGGTGTAGGTGGTGCCGGCCGCGGAGGCCGGGGCGACCAGCGTGACGAGGGTGGCGGCGACGATGGATGCGATGCCGGCGCAGGTGGCGGACCGCCTGGCAATCGATCGACGACGGGCAGTTCGGTTTTGCATGATCAAGACCCCTTGGCTACCCAATTCGTCGACCGTGGCCCTGGACGATGAACACTTTCTGTGGATGACTGCACACTCAACGTAGTAACGATTACCGAGCGCAGTCAAGGGTTCAGCTTCTGTAACTTTAGGTGATCGCCACGCCAGGCTTCGTTGGCCGCGACGGTGTCATGGGATGGCTCGGCGACATCCGAACGGGATGCTCGCGGAACCTGCTGAGCACGTCGGGTGGGCCGAGGACCACAGGCGGCTGTCCGAGATCGTCACCATGCCACCGGCCTCGGGTGGTCCGTACCTCAGAGTGCTGACATCCAGGTCGCGAACACGGCGGGATGGTCGGTCGGGCAACGAAGCACATCCACCCTGCCTTGCATAGTTCACCCGTAGAAAGAGATGTTCCCAAGAAGTAACGTCCCCGGCGTCGGTCAAACAACGTGCCGACGCAGCTACCGGCGAAAGGCCATCCGGTGTTCGACCGCACCGCCTCCACCTCTCTGACACCGCAGGCATCGGGTCCTGCCCGGGTAGCAGCAGAAGATCTCGGTTTCGCTGAACTCGTGACCAGGTTCGCGCTCTCCCTGCAGGATGTCGCGTCACCCCCGCTCGACCTGGTGGACCAGATCGTCGAGGGCGCGATCCGACTGGTCCCCGGCGCACAGCACGCCGCGGTGGTGACCGCCGATCAGCAGGGCCGACTTTCGGCCGCAGTGGTGGCAGGTAACGGCGTACCCCGTCGGGTGATGGCCCTCCAGAACGAGTGGCAGGAGGGTCCCTGTCGAGATGCGATCGCCGATGGCAAGCTCATCGTGGCGCCCGACGTCGCCACCGATATCAGGTGGCCGAGTTTCGCGCCGGCTGCGGCCTCGGAGGGGGCCGGCAGCATGTTGTGCATCCCGCTCGTCGTGAACTCCCGGACGCTGGGTGCGCTGACCCTCATCGGACATGCCGACGCGTTCGACGACGAAGCGCAGAGCTTGGGTAGGGTGTTCGCTGCCCATGCGGCCATCGCACTTGCTGCCGCCCGCACGGCGACGAACCTGAACACGGCGTTGAGCAGTCGGGACGTCATCGGACAGGCCAAGGGCATTCTGATGGAACGGTTCCGGATCACACCCGAGTTGGCTTTCACCGCGCTGGTGAAGGCCTCGGCCGACGCAAACGTCAAACTGCGCACCGTCTGCGAGGAGCTCTGCGAGACGGGCCTCCTGGTGGGGAAGCAGGCCAGGAAACAAAGCTGAGCCCGAACGGCTTCGTGCCCGACGCACTGCGTCAAGATTCCGGTCCGCCTCGTTTTACCTGGGTGGAGGTCGGGCATGATCCCGATGGGCAGGAAACGACTGCAGGCGCCTTCCTGCTCAGGTCCCGCCGGTTGAAAATGCAGCCGGCGGGACCGACTCGTCCTGCGCCCCATCACCTTGCAGGATCCCGACCCGCCAACCGTGGCTGCTTCCGCCATCACCGGTCACCTCGCGAAGCCCACGCTGCTCGGTCGGTCTCAGGGGATCTGCCTTCCCGCGTCCTAGGAGACTCCTGAACAACCCGGGTTTGGGGGTGACGTCGCCGGCGGCGTGTCGGGCTCGGACTGTGAGCAGGCCGGTGTGCGGTGGTGGCGC